>NZ_JAVFVN010000713.1:0-307 GCF_030910085.1 Stenotrophomonas maltophilia group sp. RNC7
AGGGGGGGGGGGGGGGGGGGGGGGGGCGCGGGCCGGGCCCCGCGCATACGCCGGCAGGGCCGCGCCGGCCCCCCCCGCCCGGGCCCCCCCCCCCCACCCCCCAGCCCGCGGCCCGGCCCCCCCCCCCCCCACCAACAACAAAACAAAACAAAAACAACCCCACCAAAAACACAAAAAATACCAACCCCCAAAACAAACCACAAAAAAAAAAAAGCCCACGCCCGTAATACCCCCCCAAGAAAAACAACAAGCAATTAAGCCCCAAACCCTGAAAAAACCCCAACACCACCACCAACACAAACCCCAA
>NZ_JAVFVN010000061.1:0-498 GCF_030910085.1 Stenotrophomonas maltophilia group sp. RNC7
GTCGGCGCCGGCACCTCGCACACCGCCACGTTCCTGCGGGCGATCGGCCCGGAGCCCTGGCGCGCGGCCTACGTGCAGCCCTCGCGCCGCCCCAAGGATGGCCGCTACGGCGAGAACCCCAACCGCCTGCAGCACTACTACCAGTACCAGGTGGTGCTGAAACCCGCGCCCCCGGAAATCCTGGACCTGTACATCGGCTCGCTCAAGGCGCTGGGCATCGACCCGACCCAGCACGACATCCGTTTTGTCGAGGACGACTGGGAAAACCCGACGCTGGGCGCCTGGGGCCTGGGCTGGGAAGTGTGGCTCAACGGCATGGAAGTGACCCAGTTCACCTACTTCCAGCAGGTCGGCGGCCTGGATTGCACCCCGACCACGGGCGAGATCACCTACGGCCTGGAACGCCTGGCCATGTACCTGCAGGACGTGCAGAGCGTGTACGACCTGGTCTGGACCGAAGGCGCCAACGGCCGCCGCGTGCTGTACCGCGACGTGTTC
>NZ_JAVFVN010000797.1:0-507 GCF_030910085.1 Stenotrophomonas maltophilia group sp. RNC7
AAACCTGCGGCCTCGTCGAGTTCGGCAAATGGGATGTCATCCTGTCGCGATAGACCATCCGCGCCGGTTTCCGATAAACTCGCAATCGATCAAGCCGGATTTTCCGGCTTCTTTCGTGCGCGCTCGCGGCAAGGGCGGCGAGCCGGATCATTCGGCGTGGGGGTAAGGGGTCGTGTGTGGGAGGGGGCGGAATCCTACGCTAAGGCTTTGGCCAACGATATTCTCCGGTGAGATTGATGTGCTCCCATCCCAGCGGCGAGACATGGGCCAGCAGATTTTCGGGAAGATCGACACGTTGCAGGTATTCCAACTGGTCGAGCAGACGGTTGGCCGCCGAAGAGTTCGAGCCAGGCTCGAACTGACGCAGCCACACGAAGCGGGTCACCCGATCGTCAGCCGTTTCTTCGCGCAATGCCAGTAACTGTTCCCGGATCGGTATGAGCAAGCGACGCGGCATCCATGTTCCTTTTTCAAAATCAGACGATGTTCAAGACGCTTTGTTTATGA
>NZ_JAVFVN010000038.1:0-401 GCF_030910085.1 Stenotrophomonas maltophilia group sp. RNC7
ATTTAATCAATTTTTAAGATAGCAAAAGACGAGAGCAAACTATTGTCTTTGAATTATTTATAGGGCTGCTCAATATCTGCAGGAGTGCCCGAACTCATTTCTTCCTTCAACCGCTCGAGTAGCATTTGCCCTTCTGCTTCAATAGCCTTTAGAGCCTCTTTTACAGTTATCTCTTCTTTCAAAGCCTTCTTATGGTTAGTATAGAAAATTTTATTGAATGGAATGTAAAATGAACTGGATATATTTGAATTTGTATCCCCCTTTTTCTTTCTTCCATTTTTAATTAATGGGGCTAAACTCCAGCCATTTTTAAAGTTATACCCTAATAAAAGATAGGCAAATCTCATTGATGATCTGCTCCTATCAGAGGACCTCCAGCACAACTATTTAGTTCTAGAGAA
>NZ_JAVFVN010000054.1:0-433 GCF_030910085.1 Stenotrophomonas maltophilia group sp. RNC7
CCCGACGAGGTTCGGCTTGCGGCGGCCAAGGCACCGAGCAGGCTGCCTTCAATAAAGCGCCGATAGATTTCGAACGCAGGGCGGAGACCCTTGCGTACGAAGTAAAGGGGGAGGTGACGGCCAACGCCCCGCCCCCGAGGACAATCAAACGCACGGGCATCCGCACTGCGCCACGCAGAATCAACCCACCGCACGCGGGCCGTCGTGTCGGTTGGCGGGGTGGGGACCGGCCCCGCGGGGGGCGGGGGGGGCATTTGCCCCCGCCCCCCCCCCCGCCCCGGCGGGGCCCATCAGTTCGCAGAGAGTCCAAGCGAGGAAGCGCTATTCAATCCAGAAGCCAGGCAAAAAAAGACCCGGCAGAGGGAGGGATCTGCCGGGTCCGGATTGCATGGGGGGGAGGGACCCATGCAATGAGCGTTGCGTCGCGTCAGTG
>NZ_JAVFVN010000092.1:0-14430 GCF_030910085.1 Stenotrophomonas maltophilia group sp. RNC7
CCCCCCCCCCGGCGCCCCCCCCCCCGGCGGGGGCTCGGGGGGGGGGGGGGGGGGGGGGGGGGGGGGGGGGGGCGGGGCCCGCGCGCCCCGGCCCCCCCCGCCCGCCCCCCCCCCCCCCCCCCCCCCCCCCCCCCCCCCCCCCCACCCCGCCTTCCACAGTTACACGGGGCTGATGGTGGGTGCCGACGTTTGGTCGCCACGGCTTTTGTAGAGTCGAGCCGTGCTCGACTGCTTCCGGCCTCAAGCCAGGTAAACCTGCCCGTCGCGCACGTCCACCGGCACCGCACGCAGGCGGTCACCCTTGCACGGGCCTGCGATGCAGTCGCCGCTGTCCAGCGTGAACGAGGCGCCGTGCGCGGCGCATACCAGATGACCCTCGCGGCTCTTCAGGAACTGGCCCGGCGCCCAGTCCAGGCGGCGGCCGGCGTGCGGGCAGATGTTCAGGAACGCACGCACCTGCGCGCCGTCGCGGTACAGCAGCAGCGATTCGGCATCGCCATCGACCACCGCTTCGACCTCGGCAAACGCGCCATCGGCAATGGCATCAAGGGCGATCAGGGCAGCAGCGATAGTCATGGCGAAGGCTCGGACGGTAAACCGGAATTGTCGCATGCCTGCTCAGGTGACTGGCTGCGACATGAACACAAGTCATTGATCCGTAATAAGCACACGCTATATTTAACGAGTTTTTCACTCAATGACAGTGGCGCGTCCCGATACTTTGGTTTCGCTGATCCCAGCCTATCGAGCCGCCATGTTCAATCGCGCATCCGCCTTCAACCAGTTCCGCACCCTGTTCGCGCCGCGTAAGCCGCGTCACCCGCTGGTGCGCGTTGCCGTGGGCCTGCTCGGCCTGGCGATCCTGGCCGCGATGGTGTTCATCGGTGTGTTCGTTGGCGCGGCGATGATCCTGGTCGGCCTGGCGTGGAAGCTGCTGGCTTCGCGCAAGCCGGGCGTTGCGCGTCCGGTTGACCCGACCGTGGTCGAGGGCGAGTACCGCGTGGTGCGCAAGCCGGTGTTGCCGGCCTCGCGCTGATCCAGGCCTTCCGCGCCCGCTGACGGCGGGCGCCATGCGTTCTAGACTGCGGGCACGCCCTTCCTGGATGCCCGCATGTCCGATGTCTCCGATGTGATCCCTGCCGTAGCCCTGCCGCGTGTACCGGTAGCCGGTGGCGGCAGCTTCCCCGTGCACCGCATCTACTGCGTCGGCCGCAATTTCGCCGACCACGCCCGCGAAATGGGCGCGGCGGTGCCGGCGGCCGATGACCGCGGCCGCCCGATGTTCTTCAGCAAGCCGGCTGACGCCATCGTGGTCGGCCACGACGATGTCGTCCCCTATCCGCCGGCAACCGCCAACCTGCACCACGAAGTGGAACTGGTGGTGGCGATCGGCCGCGACGCGCCCGCAGGCGAGCTGGCCGTGGCCGACGCCGATGCGCTGGTCTATGGTTACGCCGTCGGCCTGGACCTGACCCGCCGCGACCTGCAGGCCGCGGCCAAGGACAAGGGCCACCCGTGGGACGCGGCCAAGGGCTTCGACGCCTCCGCGCCGATCAGCGAAATCGTCCACGCCGAGGAAGTCGGCGACCTGGCCGCGCTGAACCTGTCGCTGGAGGTCAACGGCGAAGTGCGCCAGCAGGCACTGCTCGACCAGATGATCTGGAACGTGCCGGAGATCCTGCATGAGCTGTCCAAGCTGTGGCAGCTGCGTGCCGGCGACCTGGTGTTCATGGGCACCCCGTCCGGGGTGGCTGCGCTGAAGCCCGGCGACCGTTTCAGTGCCCGCCTGGAAAACGTGGCCGAGCGCCACGGCGTGATCGCCGGCTGACATCACCTGCGCTACCCTGCGCGCTGTCCACTTCCCCACCGGAGAAAAACAACAATGGGAATGCTCACCGAGTTCAAGGAATTCGCCATGCGCGGCAACGTCATCGACCTCGCCGTCGGCGTGGTGATCGGCGCGGCCTTCGGCAAGATCGTGACGGCGCTGGTCGAGAAGATCATCATGCCGCCGCTGGGCTACCTGATCGGGCGCGTGGATTTCTCCAGCCTGGCCTGGACGTTGTCGCCAGCCCGGCTCGGACCGGATGGCAAGGAGATCCCGGCGGTGGTGGTTGGCTACGGCGACTTCATCAACACCGTCATCCAGTTCGTGATCGTGGCTTTCGCGATCTTCATCGTGGTCAAGGCGATCAACCGGCTGTCTCGCAAGAAGGAAGCTGCCCCGGCGGCGCCGGCCGAAGAAGTGGTGCTGCTGCGCGAGATCCGCGACAGCCTGAAGAAGTAAGGTATCGGGCGCCTATGGGCGCCCCTCCCACCTGTAGAGCCGAGCCCACGCTCGGCTGATCTGCAAAAGGCAGCCGAGCATTGGCTCGGCTCTACAGAAGCAGGCGAAAGCCCCGCCCCGGCGGGGCTTTCGCTTTGCCGGTCATGGCGGAAAACAGCGTTCGCGCCAGCCATGACCTCCCGCCCATGCGCCGGGCTGAACGACTGTTAAGCTCCAAGGCTTAGGTCCCTTCCCGGAGTTGTCCATGCGTCGCCGCGTCCTTGCCATCGCATCCTCCCTCGCCCTGCTGGCCGCCCCGGCCTTCGCGGCGCCGCACACCACTACCCTGCCCCCGGCGTCGCTGGCCACCGCCGCGCAGCTGCGCGACCAGGCGCTGGCCGATGACACCGGCTGGAAGGTGGTCGAGTCGCTCACCACCGAGATCGGCCCGCGCATTGCCGGCGGCGAAGCCGATGCCCGTGCCGTGGCCTGGGCCGAAGCCAAGTTCAAGGCCCTGGGCTTCGACAAGGTGTGGAAGGAGCCGGTGACATTCCCGAAGTGGGAGCGGCGCAGTGAACACGCCGCCGTGACCGGCAAGAATCCGCAGCCGCTGCAGATCACCGCACTGGGCGGCAGCCCGGGTGGCACCGTCGAAGCTGAAGTGGTGCGCTTCGCCGACCTGGCCGCGCTGCAGGCCGCACCGGCGGGTTCGCTGAAGGGCAAGATCGCCTTCGTCGATTACCAGATGCTGCCGTTCCGCGATGGCCGCGATTACGGCCGCGGCGGTGCGATCCGCAGCAAGGGGCCGTCCGAAGCGATCCGCAAGGGCGCGGTCGGTTTCCTGATGCGCTCGGCCGGTACCGACTCGCATCGCGTGCCCCACACCGGCATTACCCGTTTCGATGAGGGCCTGACCCCAGTGCCGTCGGCCGCGCTGTCGGTGCCCGATGCCGACCAGCTGGCCCGCCTGCTGGCGCGTGGCAGCACCACGGTGAAGGTGGCACTGGATTGCGGTTGGGACGGCACCGCCACCTCCTACAACGTGATCGGCGAGATCACCGGCCGCAGCCTGCCGAAGGAAGTGGTGGTGATCGGTGGTCACCTGGATTCGTGGGACCTGGGCACCGGCGCGGTGGATGACGGCGCGGGCGTGGGCATCACCATGGCCGCCGGCCACCTGATCGGCCAGCTCAAGCAGGCACCGAAGCGCACCATCCGCGTAGTCGCCTTCGCCAACGAGGAACAGGGCCTGTATGGCGGCAAGGCCTACGCCGAAGCGCACGCGAAGGACGTGGCCCTGCACCAGCTGGCCGCCGAGAGCGACTTCGGCGCGGGCCGCATCTACGCCTTCAATACCGGTTCGCCGAATCCGGAAGGCTCACGCGAAGCGACGAAGCAGATTGCCGAAGTGATGAAGCCGCTGGGCATCGAGTACCAGGCCGACAAGGGTGGCCCGGGCCCGGACGTCGGCCCACTGGCAGCCAAGGGTGGTGCGTGGGCGTGGCTGGCGCAGGATGGCTCGGATTACTTCCACCTGCACCACACCGCCGACGACACGCTGGACAAGATCGATCCGAAGGCCCTGGCGCAGAACGTGGCCGCTTACACCGTGTTCGCGTATCTGGCGGCAGAAGCGGATGGCAGCTTCGGCAGCGAGGCCAAGGCGACCACGCCGCCGAACGAATGATGCTGTAGCGTCGGGCCATGCTCGGCGAGCGCAGCGGCAGGAGCGGTGCGAACCAAGGTTCGCACCCACCACGGCGGGTTCTGGACCGGAATCCGGCAGCGTCAGAGTCCTCGCGGGGCGAGGGCTCTGACCCCGCCCAAAGGGTTCAATCGCGGCGACTGGCCCATTGCGCCAGCAGTACCGCCGTGGCCGAGGCCACATTCAGGCTCTCCACGGCGCCGCTGCCGGGAATCGAGACCTGCAGGTCGCACGCACCCGCCAGGCTGCGGTCCATGCCCTCGCCTTCGGCGCCCATCACGTACACCAGCCGCTCCGGCAGGGACGCGCGGAACACGTCATCCCCGCCCTCGACCAGGGTCGCGGCCAGGCCGAAACCGGCTGCGCGCAGTTGCGCCATTGCCTGAGCGGTCTCCGGCAGCTGCACCAGCGGCACCGCTTCGGCACCGCCTTCGGCCACGCGCGCGGCGGCGCCGGACAGGGCCAGCGTGCTGCCGGCCGGCAACAGCAGCGCCTTGGCACCGAAATGCGCGGCCGAGCGCAGGATCGCGCCGAGGTTGTGCGGGTTGCCCACACCATCCAGCCACAGCGCCAGCGCCGGGCCGTCACCGACCTGCTGCAGCCACTGCGCCAGCGGCAGTGCCGGGGCGCGCAGCATGTCGGCCACCACGCCTTCGTGGTGGGTGGTGCCGGCCAGCTTGTTCAGATCGCCATCCTCGACCACGCGGTAGCCCACGCGGTTGGCCACGCACCACTTCAACAGCGGCTGCAGGCGCGGAATGCGTGCTTCCAGCAGGTACAGCTTGCGCAGCGCCTGCGGTCGCGCTTCGAACGCAGCCAGCACGGCATTCAGGCCGTACAGACGCAGCTCATCGCTGCCACCGCGCCCACCACCGCCCGTTGCCGGCACCTCCGGGCGCGGCAACGGCGTTGCGCGCGGCGGACGGGCGGACGGGCGGCGGTTGTTCCAAGGGTTGTTCACTTACACACTCTCCTGCTTGCGCTGGCGCCAGAAATCGGCGTTCTTGATGCCCAGGGCATCAGGGTCGAACACCGGATCCAGGCCCAGCTTCTTCTGTCGTTCGTAGTCACGCAGGGCCAGCATCGCCGGCTTCTGGATGATGAGGATGGCGATGATGTTCAGCCAGGCCATCAGGCCGACGCCGATGTCGCCCAGCGCCCAGGCCAGGGTGGCATTGTGGAACGCGCCGAACACCACCATGCCGATGATGCCCAGGCGCAGCAGCAGCACGGTCAGCGGCCGCTTCCTGTTGTGGTTGACATAGCTGAGGTTGGTCTCGGCCATGTAGTAGTACGCCATGATGGTGGTGAAGGCGAAGAAGAAGATGGCCACCGATACGAACGCCGAACCCCAGCCCGGCAGCACCGCTTCCACGCCGGCCTGCGCGTAACCGGCGCCTTCCGGAATGCCGGCCAGGCCCTGGAAGATCGGCGCGGCGCCCTCCACCGGCGAGTACACGTTGTAGGTGCCGCTGGCCAGGATCAGGAACGCGGTGGCGGTGCACACCATCATGGTGTCGAAGTAGATCGCGAAGGCCTGCACGTAACCCTGCTTGGCCGGGTGCGAGACTTCCGAGGCGGCCGCAGCGTGCGGGCCCGAGCCCTGGCCGGCTTCGTTCGCGTAGATGCCGCGCTTGATGCCCCACTCCACCGCCAGGCCCATCATGGCGCCGAATGCGGCATGCGTACCGAAGGCACTCTTGAAGATGATGCCGAACATTTCCGGCACGCGGTCGTAGTTGATGATCATGATGATGATGGCCATCAGGATGAAACCGGCGGCCATGAACGGCACCACCACTTCGGCGAAGTTGGCGATGCGCTTGACGCCACCGAAGATGACCACGCCCAGCAGCAGCGCCACCACGATGCCGATCCCCAGCTTCAGCGCCTGCACCGATTCCATGCCGAAAGCCTGGCCATCGAGCGGACCGCACAGCGCGGTGCCACGGCAGGCGTTGATGATGCTGTCGGCGATGGCGTTGGCCTGCACGCCCGGCATCAGGAAGCCTGCGGCGATGATCGTGGCGACGGCGAAGGCCAGCGCATACCACTTCAGGCCCATGGCCTTTTCGATGTAGTACGCCGGGCCACCGCGGTAGCGGCCTTCGGCGTCCTTGGTCTTGTAGATCTGCGCCAGGGTGCATTCGACGTACGAGGTGGATGCGCCAAGGAAGCCCATCACCCACATCCAGAAGATCGCACCGGGACCGCCGAAGGCGATGGCGGTGGCCACGCCAGCGATGTTGCCGATGCCCATGCGGCCGGCCATCGACATGGCCAGCGCCTGGAACGAGGACACACCGGCGTCGGATTTCTCACCCCTGACGGTGAGGCGGCACATCTCGAAGAAGCCACGGATCTGCATGAAGCGGGTGCGCAGGCTGAAGAACAGGCCGGCGCCCAGGCACACGAAGATCAATGCCTTGCTCCAGATGATGCTGTTGATGAAGTGTACGGTTGCTTCCACGCGCGCTCTCTCCAGTCGGCGGGTTGTAAGGACGTCCCGTCGGCTGGAGGGGACCGGTCGATTCTCCCTGATCGCAGGCCGCTGCGGTAGCGCTGTCTTGTAGAGCCGAGCCCATGCTCGGCCCCCCCGAGGGCAGCCGAGCATGGGCTCGGCGCTACAGCGGCCCGCCCGCGCGTTCAGGGCAGCTGCGTGCGCACCCGGGCGAAACGGCGCAGGTCGTGCAACACGCCGCGCTTGTAGACCGCGCAACGCTCCACGCCTTCTTCCTGGAAGCCGTTCTTCTCCAGCACCCGGGCCGAGCCGAGGTTGAAGTCGACCACGGTCGCCTGCAGCCTGAACAGGCGCAGCTCATCCATCACCCACGGGGCGAACAGGCCGACCACGCGGGTCATCAGGCCCTGCCCCCAATAGGCCCGGCCCAGCCAGTAACCCAGTTCGGCGGTATGCCCACGCTCGGCCACGCCCGGTTGGGCACCGACGCTGCCGCAGGCCTGGCCGTCGATCTCGATGGCCAGGTTCAGGGTGCCGGGAGCCAGCACGCGGCCGGCGAGGAAGGCCTCGCCATCCCCGCGCGTGTACGGGTAAGGGAAGCGGTCGCGCAGACCGCGCGATACCTCGGCGTCGTTGGCGTGGCGCAGCAGGGAGTCCAGGTCATCCGGGCGCCAGGGGCGCAGCTGGAAACCGTCACCCTGTAGTGGCGGGGTCAGAGCCCTTTCCGTTCCGGAAAGGGATCCGCCCCCTGGGCCGCCCCCGTCGGCGCGCGGGTCAGGCATGCCCGCCCACCGACGGCGATTCCGCTTCCTGCTTCTCCAGTTCGCGCTTCACCGCTTCCGGCGAACGAGTGTACGGCGCCAGCCGCGCGTAGAACGCCGGCACCACGAACAGCGACAGGAACGTCGAAAGAGTCACGCCGAAAATGATCACGATGCCGATCGTGCCACGGCTGGCCGAACCAGGACCACCGGCGACCACCAGCGGGATCGCGCCGACCACGGTGGCGATCGAGGTCATCAGGATCGGGCGCAGACGCACCATCGCCGACTCGATGATCGCCTCGCGCACGCTGCGCCCATCGTCGCGCAGCTGGTTGGCGAATTCGACGATGAGGATGCCGTTCTTCGCGGCAAGGCCGACCAGCATCACGATGCCGATCTGGCTGAACAGGTTCACCGTACCGCCACTCACCCACAACCCGACCAGCGCGCCGAGTACGCCCAGCGGCACGGTCAGCATGATGGTGAGCGGATGGATGAAGCTCTCGAACTGCGCGGCCAGCACCAGGTACACCACCAGCAGCGCCATCGCGAAGGTCAATAGCACCGCGCCGCCGGCGCTCTGGTACTCGCGCGATTCGCCCTTCCAGTTCACCTGTGCGTACTGCGGCAGCTCTTCCTGGGCTACGTTCTGTGCCCAGGCGATGGCCTCGCCCAGCGGATAGCCCGGCGCCAGGCCGGCACTGATGGTGATCGAGCGCAGTCGGTTGAAGCGGTTCAGGGTGCCGGCCTCGGCCACTTCACTCAGCGTGACCAGGTTGGACAGCGGCACCAGCTCGCCGGAGTTGGCGCGCACGCGGATCGCGGCCAGGTCGGCCGGGCTGGCGCGACCATCGCGACCGGCCTGCACCAGCACGTCGTACTCCTCGCCGTTGTCGACGAAGGTGGTGACGCGACGCGAGCCCATCATGGTTTCCAGCGCCGAACCGATCGCGGTGACCGGCACGCCGAGATCGGCCGCACGCTGGCGGTCAATGTTCACCCGCATCTGCGGCCGGGTTTCCTTGTAATCGGAATCGGGGCCGACCAGGCCGGGATTGTCGGCCATGCGCAGCAGGATGCGGTCGCGCCACTGCGCGATCTCGGCATATTCCGGGCCGCCCAGCACGATCTGGAACGGTTGGCCGCCGCTGCGCACCAGGCCACCACCCACCTGCGTGCGTACGCGCACGCCGCGGATGGTATCCAGTTCCTTCTGCAGTTCGTTGGCGACTTCGGGCGTACCCTCGCTGCGCTGGCGCCACGGCTGCAGGAAGATGCTGACGCGGCCGGTATGCATTTCCTCGCTGGCGCCCCAGCCGCCCGGCACGCGGGGGTTGGCACGCACGATCGGCTTGTCCGGGCCGACATGCGGTGCCAGCAGCGCTTCCACCTGCTGCACCTGCTGCACGGTGTAGTCGTAGCCGGCGCCTTCCGGGCCGTCGATCATGATCTGGAACGAACCACGGTCTTCGGCTGGCGCCAGTTCCGACGGCAGCAGCTTGAGCAGGCCCCAGCTGGCGGCCAGCGCAGCCACCATCACCAGCAGGTAGATCCAGGTGCGGTCGACATGGTGATCGAGCACTCGCCCATAGGCACCCGCAAGGCGTTCCAGGTTGCGGTTGATGAAGCCGTGCAGGCCTCGCGGGGCCTGCCCGGTATGCGGCTTGAGCAGCTTGGAAGCCATCATCGGCGTCAGTGTGAGCGCAACGAACGCGGACAACGCCACGGCAGCGGCCAGCGCCACGGCCAGTTCGCGGAACAGTCGCCCGGTGTTGCCCTCCAGGAAGCCGACCGGCAGGAACACCGCCACCAGCACGGCAGTGGTGGCGATCACCGCGAAGGCGACCTGCGCGGTGCCGCGCTTGGAGGCCACCAGCGGTGGCTCGCCCAGGTCGATGCGGCGCTGCACGTTTTCCACCACCACGATCGCATCGTCCACCACCAGGCCGATGCACAGCACCAGCGCCAGCAGGGTCAGCAGGTTGATCGAGAAGTCGAACGCATACAGCGCGATGAACGCCGCCACCAGGCAGACCGGCACCGTCACCGCCGGAATCAACGCGGCGCGGAAGCTGCCGAGGAACAGCCAGATCACCGCCAGCACCAGGATCATCGCTTCCACCAGGGTGGCGTAGACGCGGTCCACTGCAGCTTCGATGAAGGTGGTGTTGTCGAAGGCGACGAAGATCTGCGTGCCCTTGGGCAGGGTCAGCGCCACCCGCTCGGCCTCGGCGCGCGCCGTGCGTGCCACGTCCAGCGAGTTGGCGGTGGAGGTCTTGACGATGCCCAGGCCGATGCCGGGCTCGCCGTTGCTGCGGTAGTACGCGCGGCGTTCGGCCGAGGCCAGCTCGATCTTCGCCACGTCGCCCATGCGCACCACGTAGCCGTCGCGGCCCTTGCCCAGCGGGATGGTCGCGAAATCCTCGGGCTTGATGTAGTTGCGTTCCACGCGCAGGGTGAAATCGCGGTCGGTCGACTCGATGCGGCCGGCCGGCAGCTCCACGTTCTCGTTGCGCAGTGCGGTTTCCACGTCGCCGGTGGTCAGCCCACGCGCGGCCAGCTGGTCACGGTCCAGCCAGATCCGCATCGCATAGCGCTGGCGGCCGCCGATGCGGACCTGGGCCACGCCATCGAGGCTGGAGAAACGATCAACCACGTAGCGGTCGGCGTAGTCGCTCAGCTCCAGCGTGTCCATGGTCGAGGACACCATGTTGAACCAGATGATCGGGTCGGCATCGCTCTCGACCTTGGCAATCTCTGGTGGCCGCGCCTCTTCCGGCATGCGGTCGGCGACACGGCTGACCGCATCGCGCACGTCGTTGGCCGCCGCTTCGATATCACGGTTGGAGGTGAACTCGATGCTGACCTGCGAGCGGCCGTTGGTGCTGCGCGCGTTGATCGTATCGATGCCTTCGATGCCGGCCAGCGCATCTTCCAGCACCTGGGTGATGCGGCTTTCGATGACCGCCGCCGACGCGCCGGTGTAGTCCACCGACACCGAGACGATCGGAGGGTCGATGGCGGGCAGCTCGCGCAGGGTCAGGCGGGTGAAGGACATCACGCCCAGCACCAGCAGCAACAGGCTCATCACGACGGCGAACACCGGCCGCTGGATGGAGATGTCGGACAGCTTCATCCGCCGTGGCCCTCGGCCGCGACCGGCGCCGGCGCGTCAGCTGGTTTGGCGCCGGAGGCCGGTGCGGCGTCCTTCGCAGCAACCTTCAGGCCCGGGCGCAGCTTGCCGGTGCCATCGACCACGATGCGCTGGCCCGCTTCCAGGCCCTGCCGGATCTCGACCACGCCGGCACGGCGCGCGCCGGTGGCCACGTCCACCCGCTCGACACTGTCGTCGGCCTTGATGCGGTACACGAAGGTATCGCGGCCAACCTGTACCACGGCGATTTCCGGGACCACCAGCGCCGGGCGCTCGGGGCGGAACAGGCGCACGTCCAGCAGCATGCCCGGGCGCAATGCATGGTCGCCATTGGCGAAATCGGCGCGCACGGTCACTGCACGGGTGGCCGGATCGATGCGCGCATCGATGGTGCTGACCACGCCCTCGAAGGTGCGGCCCGGCCAGGCCACGCTGGTGGCACTGACCTTGTCACCAACACCCAGCGCAGCCAGCTCCACTTCCGGCACCTGGAAATCGACATGCATGTGCTCGATGTCGTCGAGCGTGGTGATGACCGTGGTCGGGGTCAGCAGCGATCCCGGGCTGACCTGGCGGATGCCGAGCACACCGGCAAAGGGCGCGCGCACGCGTCGGTCACCAATGTCTGCCTGCATCTGCATCACGCGTGCCTCGGCGGCGTCGCGGATCGACTTCTGCGTATCCAGCGTGGCGCTGGAGACCAGACGCTGGGCGGCCAGTTCGCGCTGGCGCTTGTACAGCTGATCGGCTTCATGGAAGGTGGCCTGCGCCTGCACCAGTGCGGCTTCCTGGGCCTGCCCGCGCAGCGTCACGATCGGCGCACCGGCAGCAATGTGCTGGCCGCTCTCGAAGTGCACTTTCTCGACGATCTCGCTGACTTTGGCAGTGACGCTGATCGACTCGCGCGCCTTGGCCGTGCCCAGTGCCTGCAGGGTGTCGTTCCACTGCGTGGGCTGCACGACCTGCGCGGTGACCGGCACCGCTTCGCCCTGCCGACGTGCGGCGGCCTCCTGTTTGCCTGCGCACCCGGCCAGCACGGCCAGGCTGAGGCCGAGGGCCAGGGTCGAAGCGATACGAGCCAACATGAACGGTCCTGATTGATCCACGGCCGCCGAGTGTAGGCAAGTGCCCATAAAAGCGGTATGTGCCAAGCGTTTACCGGCGTGGAACCAAGGCTGCGATAGCGCCTTGAACCCGTTCCGTGCAAGGCTGCCGTGGGCAGTGTCGGCGTGTGTCGGGGTGTATCCAGTGGTGCACCACCGCGGCCGTCATCGTAGAGTCGAACCTGCCCGACCGAGGGCGTCGGGCGGGGACGGATCCTGGCGGGGATCCGGCCCCGTTTTTTTATCCTCGGCGGATCAATACCGGTAGTTCAACTTCATCCACACGCTGCGCCCCGGCTCGTTGAAGCGCACCGGGTCGGCCGGGAAGCCGAAGTCGGTGCTGCCGGCCAGGTTCAGGTGCTCGCTGTAGGCGCGGTCGAACAGGTTGTCGACGCCGGCGCTGAGCTGCAGCTGCGAACTGAAACGGTACGCCGCATTGAGCGCGAAGGTGGCAAATCCAGCGCTCGGCCCGAGGTCCTGCGCGACCACGTTGCCCTGTCCATCTGCGACACGATGCTGATGGGTCACCGCACGCAGCAGCGCACCGGCGCTCCAGCGCTGGCCCTCCCAGTTCGCACTCAGGCGCGCTTCCAGCGGCGGCATCTGCGGCAGCGGACGCCGCTGGTCGCGGTTCTCTCCCCAGGCATAGGCCAGCGTGCCGCCCAGCTTCCACTGCTCGGCCAGGCTCACTTCCAACCCGGCCTCGGCACCGGCAATGCGCGCCTCGACGTTGCTGGCCTGGCTCATGCCCATCATGCCGCTGCCGTGGTAGGTGAACAGGATGTAGTCCTGGATCTGCCCGGCATAGGCCGAGACCCAGGCCTGCACGCGCGGTCCCTTGTACTGCAGGCCGACGTCGAGCTGGGTGGTGCGCTCGGGCTGCACGCCGGTGAACGCGTTCACTGCACCGGCCGGGCCATGGTTGGGCGAGAACAGCTCCCAGTAGTCGGGCATGCGCTCACTGTGACCGAGCCCGGCGTACCAGGTCAGGCCATCGGCCAGGTCCTGCTCGTAGCGCAGGAAGCCACTGCCGAGCCACGCCTTGCGCTTCTCGCCGGCCGTTGGGTTGGGCCGGCTGCCCATCATTCCACGGATGGACTGCCGCTCATCACGCACGCTGGCGCGATCGATGCGCAGGCCGCTGATCCAGCGCTGGTCGGTGCCGGCGCCGAGGGTCAACTCGGTGAACACGCCATAGCGGCGGAAGTTGGCATCGGTCTCCCAGGCGGCCTGGCGGTAGGTGTCGCGGCCCATGCCCATGCGGCCACGATGGCGGCTGTCTTCGCCGTCCACACCCGCCACCAGTTGCACGTCCTGCCAGCCCCACTCGGAACTGACCCGGCCGCCCTGGGTACGGCGGTCCACGTTCGACGCCATCGGCATCGGCATCATGCTGTTGGGATTCGGCGTGCGCAGCGTGTAGTTGTCCATCACGTGGTCGGCCTCGTTGTAGTACACGTTGGCCTGCAGCGTGTCCCACGCACCGGGCAGGTTGCGCTTCTCGAAGCGCGCGGCATAACTGGTGCGTTCGAACGCAGCACCGTCCATGCCGCGCCCGGCGTAGCGCGCGATGGCATCGCCGGCACCGGCGGAGATTTCCAGCAGCGTGTCGGCATCCGGCGTCCAGCCGATGGCCACGTCACCGTTCCACTTGCGCCACTTCGATGGCACCACATCGCCGTGGCCGTCCTTGTAGTCATCGGCTTCGGAACGGTTGCCGCTGGCGCGCACATAGCCGGTCGGATTGCCCAGGGTCAGGTCCAGCACCTGGTCGTTGCGGTTGCGCGAACCGACCAGCGCGCTGGCATCGGCACGCAGGCCCGGTTCCTCGAAGCGCGGTGTATCGCGTTCGAAGCGCACGGTGCCGGCCGAGGCACCTGCCCCCCAGCGCACGCTCTGCGGGCCCTTGATGATGGTCAGCCGGTCGAAGCTCTCCGGTGCGATGTAGGACAGCGGGTTGTCCATGCGCGACGGGCAGGCACCGATCAGGTTGCCATCGTTGCTGAGGATGTTCAGGCGCGAACCGAACATGCCGCGCAGCACCGGGTCGCCGTTGGTGCCGCCATTGCGGATGGCGGAGAAGCCGGGGACGGTCTTCAGGTAATCGGCGCCGTCACTGGCCGGAACCGGCTGCCGTGGCAGGCGTGGATCGGTCACCCAGTGCAGTGGCGACGAAGGCGCGGCGGCGGTGACCACCAGCGTGTCGAGAGTGCGCGCCTCTTCGGCAGGCGCGGCGTGGACCAGCGTTGCAGCCACGGCCAGGCCAAGGGCAACCGGCAGGCGCGCGCAGGCGCCCGCGGGGCGGGAAGTCATTTTCATCGGAACAGCTCCAAAGTACGCACGCGCGCACGGCGCCCGGTCAGGCGTCGTGCGGCAGATTCGATAGGGACATCAGCGGACGATGGCGGGGCGCGGTGGCCCACGTGCGGCGTGCGCCGGCCAACGCAGTGCCGGCAGCACCTGTTGCGACCACGGGAATACCAGCCGCGGCCGCCACAGCAACGGCAACAGCAGCACCAGCACCGCCAGCCACGGCAGCAGGCGCATGGCCAGCACGCAGTATTCGCAGGCTTCGCCGTGCATGGCGTGGGGGTCGGCCGGGCGGTTGGGTGCTGCCTGCGAAGCGCCATGCGGGTCGTGCCCGGCCATGGTCATGTCGTGCATGTCATGTCCCATGGCCGCGTGGTCCATGCCTGCCATCGCCGCGTGGTCCATCGGCGGCGCCTGCAGCGCGCGGCTGACCAGTGGCGCAAGCACCATCAGCAGCGTCGCCAGGACGGCGAGCTGGAGCAGAAGGCGCTGCGGGCGGGACAGGCGGGTCACCGCGCCAGTGTAGAGGCAGGTCCAGGGTTGCCCTGTGCGACGAACCGTCGCAGGAGGGGGTTTATCGGCAGGGCTGCGCCCTGCACCCGCTGCGAGCTGGAGCAACAGCAACAGCCGAAGCAAAAGCGGGCTTCCTGTAGGTAGGCGGGGTGGG
>NZ_JAVFVN010000097.1:0-341 GCF_030910085.1 Stenotrophomonas maltophilia group sp. RNC7
CGCGGCGTTGTAGCCGTAGTTGCCCTTGCCTTGCAGCACGGTGTTGACCACCACGCTGGCTTCTTCGCCGGCGTTGGTGACGATGGTGCGCAGGGGTTCTTCGACGGCACGCAGGATCAGCTTGATGCCGGCGTTCTGGTCAGGCGTGTCGCCCTTCAGGTCGGTGATGGCTTGCTTGGCGCGCAGCAGAGCCACGCCGCCGCCGGCCACAACGCCTTCTTCCACCGCAGCGCGCGTGGCGTGCAGGGCGTCTTCGACGCGGGCTTTCTTCTCTTTCATCTCGACTTCGGTGGCAGCGCCTACCTTGATCACGGCAACACCGCCGGCCAGCTTGGCCAGGC
>NZ_JAVFVN010000149.1:0-428 GCF_030910085.1 Stenotrophomonas maltophilia group sp. RNC7
CAACGATGGCAACACCGGCAACCGCGAAGTCGATGACACCGCGGCTGAAGAATCACCCATGTAAGCTCGGTCGCCGCTTGCTCGTGTGCGCAATCCTGCGCACGCGGCAAGACCGGGGTTGGGCGTCCTGCCCAACCCGCCCGAGGCATGCCTCGGGCCCATGCGGCTGACACCCCGCACTCCGACACCGCCCCACCTCTGACATTTTTCCGCGATCGTGTAGATCCACGCCATGATGGATGACTCTCCATCGGAATCGAATATTTCAAATCGAGATCGAAAAGCATCCACGCATCGCATGGATCTACCGTGTCGACCAAGGTCGACACCTACCAACAGCAGCAGAAATCTGTCGAAGGCGGGGGGGGGGGGGGGGGGGGGGGGGGGGGGGGGGGGCGGGGGCGGGGGGGGGGGGGTGGGGGGGGGGG
>NZ_JAVFVN010000083.1:0-302 GCF_030910085.1 Stenotrophomonas maltophilia group sp. RNC7
ATCAGCGCCTCTGGCGCCGCGCTGGTAGTCATGCCCGAAGCACTGCTGGGCGGCTACCCCAAGGGCGAGATCTTCGGAACCCGCCTGGGCTACCGCCTGCCCGAAGGGCGCGACGCCTACGCCCGCTACTACCAGAACGCCATCGATGTACCCGGCCCCGAGACCGACGCGCTGGCCGCGCTGTCGCAACGCACCGGGGCCAGCCTGGTGATCGGCGTGATCGAACGCGCCGGCAGCACGCTGTACTGCACCGCGCTGTACTTCGATCCGGCCACCGGCCTGGTCGCCAAGCACCGCAAGCT
>NZ_JAVFVN010000201.1:0-1121 GCF_030910085.1 Stenotrophomonas maltophilia group sp. RNC7
ATTTCTTCTTCAACTTAAAAATCCCCCTTGTAATTCCGACGTTTTTTATATGTTTAGTATAGCACCTCAATTGTTGAGATATCAAGGAAAATAAAAAATGTAAAATTTATACCTCTGGTAATGCTGGCCATTGCGCAGGTGCTGTATGAAAATTTTTTGTTTACAATAACCTTAATCACTCTATTAGCTGCTTGTAGACTAACATCTATTAAAGCTGCTGAGTAAAATTATACAATTAATATTTTTTCGCATCAAAACAATATTAATGTTTAGTTGGTTATAGTGCTAAGGGGAGAAACTGGTGGTCCTCCTTACAATATCACTCTAATATAACAGGAGAAGATTGATTCTTAGTCATTAGTTTATTAGCTATCTTTTATATTTTATTTATAATCGGCAAGATACTCTACATCTTTTAATTCTAATTCACTCTTACCTTCTAAAATTTCTAAGTGATTATTAAACACTTGGAGTAAAGTTTCTTGTAGTCTTCACTATGGACTTGTATCAATAGTTTGGACACAAAAATTGTAATATTTTGAGCAGCAAGTTTCTCAAATTCATTTGGAGTTAGATATCCAATGCTGCTATGAATTCTCTTGTTGGTGTACCAGGACTCAATAAATTGAAACAATTCCAATCTAGCCTCTTCATAGGTTCTATATGTACTACGATAAACCTCTTCTTTCTTGAGGATGGCATGAAATTACTGCATTATCATATGGATTCCCTTTTGCACTATAGGATCGTTTAGCTTCATAACTCTCCATGGCATGAATGTAATTTTTACTGAGATATTGACTTCCCCGATCGGTGTGTATAATAACATTTTTAGGGTTGCCTTCTCTTAGCATTGCTTTGTGTAAAGCCTTTAGAACAATAGATTCATCCATCCGGAATTCATAGCCAACTATTGACTATGCAGATCAAGAATAGAAGCTAAGTAGCACCAGCCGTCATCAATAGTATGAATATAAGTAATATCAAAAGTTCATTTCTGATTAAGTCCAGTTGTTGTGAAATCCTGATTTAGTAGGTTTGGCAATTATTCATTGGTTGCCTTTGTATTCTTGTATTTGAATCGTTTAATGATTACAGCAAATAAACCCATGTTCCTCATG
>NZ_JAVFVN010000209.1:0-454 GCF_030910085.1 Stenotrophomonas maltophilia group sp. RNC7
GCTCATCCATACTGAAAAGACTTAATCCTTTATCGCTGTAGAGTTGAGCTGTACGGGTCGTAAATGAGTTGTTGAACTGTATAATTCCGAGATTAAGGGACTGAAAATCGGGGTCCAACTCTCGGGTTCGTTCATGCATCATCGAAAATACAAAGCGTCGAGCTGTTTCATCAAGCCTGTGCTGATTTCGGGGATCGATGAAGAAGGTGAAAGGCTCTGAATGCAAATTTGAAATCAAAGGAAGCGAATATGACACCTCAATTCCTGCTCGAATAACAAATGGAGGAAAAAACTCTTTTCTGCTTGTAAGTCCATGGTTTTGAGCAAGAGTATAGAGCGCTCGCGCGGTACGCACATTCATTCGCAATTCTCTTGGCGTATGCACGCGCTTTATTATAAGTCTGGTAATCGCTCGAATGTCTGTCGGTTTAGGTTCGCCAAACAAATCATGGCC
>NZ_JAVFVN010000219.1:0-391 GCF_030910085.1 Stenotrophomonas maltophilia group sp. RNC7
TTTTAATTTATCTTTTGAAGTTACATTTAAGGGATTTTGAGAAGTACCAAATTTACTAAAATCTAAATCAAAACCACCAAAATTTGTTATATTATCCAGTTTACTACTGAAGCTATCGTATAGGTCCTTACCTTTTTGTGCACCTTCATTGTAGTAATCCGTTAGATTTACAAACTCTTTAAAATCTTTTCCTTCAAATTTAGATTCTAGAGGATTTATTAAGCGGATTTCCTTACCAGAGATTTTATTGACTAAACCTAAAACTTTGTTAATGCCTTCTATGATAAGATTTACGATACTTAAAATAATTGGCTCGACAACTTGCATAACAGTTATAAAAGCATTTTTTACTGCAATACCTAAGTTTATAAGTAATCCTTCCATCCATCCA
>NZ_JAVFVN010000303.1:0-331 GCF_030910085.1 Stenotrophomonas maltophilia group sp. RNC7
TATTTGGATGTGGTATCTGGCGGTGAATTGTATACCGCTCAAAGATCAGGTTTTCCAATGGATAAAATATTATTTCATGGAAATAACAAAACAAAAAAAGAAATAGAAATGGGTGTAGAATTGGGTGTTGGCAGATTTGTAGTAGATAATTACTACGAGCTGGATCTTTTGGAGCAAATATGTGGACAGAAAAATAAAAAGCAAAAAATCTATTTTAGAATTACACCAGGAATCGAGGCCCATACACACAATTATATACAAACAGGGCAAATTGATTCAAAATTTGGATTTACCTTGTCAACTGGAGATTTATATAAAGCAGTTGAAGATA
>NZ_JAVFVN010000316.1:0-427 GCF_030910085.1 Stenotrophomonas maltophilia group sp. RNC7
ACCTGGAATAATATCGACTTTAAAAAATCTGTTTTGAAAGTGGATAAGCAGTGGAAAAGATTAAAAAGTGGCATGGGCTTAGGTACTCCTAAAAGCAATAACTCCTACAGAGAAATACCTGTTCCTAATAAAACCTTAAAAAAATTAGAAGAGTATAAAAAAGACAACCCTACAGATATTAACAACAGGGTTATCTTATACAAAAGTGCTAGTTCTTTGACTTGGGAACTGCCCAAAAAGTACAGAAAAGCAGGATATGATATTACGATACACATCCTACGACATACCTATGCTACAAATCTTTTAGCGAATGGATTGGATTTTAAAACGGTCGCCAGATTAATGGGCCACGATGTTGAGCAAACATTTAAAACCTATTCCCATGTAACGGACGATATGATTCAAAGAGCCGCTCAAATTGTAAATA
>NZ_JAVFVN010000324.1:0-303 GCF_030910085.1 Stenotrophomonas maltophilia group sp. RNC7
GGTTTGCCGGGGTCGGCTGCCCAACCGGGCGCCCCCCCCGGGGCGGGGCCCCCCCGGGGGGCCGCCCCCGGCCGGGGTCCCACCCCCGCCCCCCGGTTAAAATTGGGGGGTGGAAACACCCCCTCCCCTTTTACCCCCAAACAAACAAACCAAACTACAAACAACAAAAAAAAAAATAAACCCACAAAAAAAAAAAAAAAAAAAAAAAAAAAAAAAAACAACAAAAAAAAAAAAATTAAAAAAACAAAAAAAAAAAACAAAAAAAAAACAAAAAAAAAAAAAAACAAAAAACAAACCACAACC
>NZ_JAVFVN010000529.1:0-516 GCF_030910085.1 Stenotrophomonas maltophilia group sp. RNC7
GCCAGATGGAGAGCACAATACATTCACATACGATACAAAAGGAAACTTACTGACTAGCAGTGATCCAACCAATCTAACGACTAAATACACATACAATTCCAAAGGCTTAACAGAGCGAGTCATTCAGCCTGATGGAAGCCGAATCGAATTTAGATATGACAGCAAAGGAAATGTTACAGAAATTACAGACCCAGAAGGCAATACGTCAAAGTTTACCTACGATCAATTAAATCGTGTAAAAACAGTAGTTGATCCGGAAGGAAATGCTACAACTTATGAATATACCAATAGTGGAAAGATCAGCAAAGTAATAGATGCAGAAGGAAACCTTGCTTCCTATTATTACAATGTAAATGGAAAGCTGGAAAGATTAGTCGATCAGGAAGGGAATATAACGAGATATCGATATAATTCTTCAGATTATCTAATCGAAGTAATAGATCCACTGAATGGCAGCACCTATATGGAATATGACGAAATGGGTAATATGGTGAAGTCCATTAATGCCAATGGTGG
>NZ_JAVFVN010000612.1:0-394 GCF_030910085.1 Stenotrophomonas maltophilia group sp. RNC7
TGCTACACCTTATCGATACACTGTGGGGGGCCAGTCAACACAATGGCTTAATAATACCAGCTATACAAAGAGCGGGCTCGTTCCAAACACCGCATACTCTGTGAAGTTTGAGGCAAGAGATGCAGTGGAACATATTGCTGAGCGTATACAAAACGTTTATACCAAGGCACAGGTGCCATCCATAACTGTAAATAGTGCAACAGAAACCAGTATGGAGCTATCTTTCACAGACAGTAACCCATCCAATACGCAATATCAGATTACTGTAGGCGGAAAGTATGTAACATCTTCAGGTGCATTAACGACGACAGCAACATGGATTGTGGACAGTGATAAAAAGATTCATGTTACAGGACTATCGCCAAATACCAACTACAGTATAAGAGCAAAGGCG
>NZ_JAVFVN010000647.1:0-682 GCF_030910085.1 Stenotrophomonas maltophilia group sp. RNC7
AAGTACAGTAGCAACAGACATGGCTGTTGATTTAGGATTAACTGACGGAAATCCGGATAAAGTAATGCAAGCAGAAGATATTGCAGAGTTTATCGTAGCGCAGCTGAAATTAAATAAACGTACATTTATTAAATCAGCAGGACTTTGGTCTACTAATCCGTAAGGGATACATGTATAAACAAAAGAAGGGATATCTATTTTGTAATGAAGTAGATGTCCCTTCTTTATTTTTTGCATATGAGACAGAATTTTCGGTATAATCAAAAGTGGATAGTAGAAAAGCATACTGACATTGCGCGTAGCAATATTGAACGCGCTAATTTGAATGATAGAGTTGAAGTGCGAACAGGATTAGCTTTAGATTCTTTACAACAAATAGAAAATGAGAAGTATGAACCATTTGATTTTATCTTTATAGACGCTGATAAACAAAATAACCCTGCTTATTTTGAATGGGCACTGAAACTATCACGCCCTGGTACTGTAATTATTGGGGATAACGTAGTACGTGAAGGAGAAGTGATTGACAATACGAGTAATGACCCTCGCGTACAAGGGATACGTCGCTTCTATGAGCTAATGCTGCTGAGCCACGTGTAAGTGCTATAGCGCTTCAAACAGTCGGAAGTAAAGGGTACGATGGATTTATAATGGCAGTTGTAAAAGAATAACGAAAGGAGAT
>NZ_JAVFVN010000674.1:0-12669 GCF_030910085.1 Stenotrophomonas maltophilia group sp. RNC7
TACCACTCGCCTAACAACTACGCCCGGCAGCTCCGGGCTGCCGCCTGAAACGGCTTCATGGCGTCCGTTTTCAGGGGGCCAGATCAGTGAGCCGCATGGATGCGGCGACCGAGCTTGCAGGGAGGTACTTGCAGCGTCCCCCGCAACCGGACCCACCCCGCCATCCCACGGACAGCCGGCTTTTGCTGTTGCTGTTGCTCCAGCTCGAAGCAGGTGCAGGGCGCAGCCCTGCCGAACACCCCCTCTCATGCTGCGCCGCAGAATGCATTCGGCTGAACCTGCATGCTCTACTTGAATCGATCTAAATTCACGGCCTGGTGGGTCGGGTGTCATTCCAGGGGGAGCTCTCTGCAGGTCAGGGCAGGGCTCAGCGGAACGGTGCCGAACGCCCCCGGCCGTCTGCCTCCGCGTCATCGACTACAGGAACCCGACATGCGCCCAGTGCCGTCCGCTCCCGCCGTCCCATTGTCCTCGCGCCCGCTGGTGCGCCTGGCCTGCCTGCTCGCGCTGTCGTCAGTGCCAGTGCTGCTGCAGGCTGCCCCGGCAGCGCTGGAGCGCGAGGTCAACACCTTCATCGGCAGCAAGGACGACGGCAACACGTTCCCAGGTGCGTCGGCACCGTTCGGCCTGATCCAGGTCAGTCCGATCGGCAGCCACTACTCGGGCTGGCGCTATGACGACGAGAAGATTCGCGGGTTCGGCCACTCCTTCCTGTCCGGCGCAGGTTGCTGGGAACAGGGCGGGCAGGTGTCGGTGCTGCCGGTGACCGGCTCGATCGGTCCGGGCGGTGATTTCGATACCGGCAACGCCAAGCAGTTCGACCACAAGGCCTATGCCTCGGCTTACACCCACGATGGCGAGGTCGGCCAGGCCGGCTACTACAAGGTGCGCCTGACCAGCTACGGCGGCATCGATGCCGAGGCGACCGCACGTACCCGTGCCGCGGCCGAGCGCTACACCTTCAGCCAGCGCAGCGGCGATGGCCACGTCCTCGTCAATGTCGGCCAGGCCAACGAGCGCCATTCGGTGATCGGCAGCGTGGTCGATGTGGTCGGCGACCGCGTGGTGGAAGGCAAGCTGGTCACCAAGAGTTTCTGTGGCGGCCACCAGTACACCACCTGGTTCCGCATCGAGTTCGACCGTCCCTTCAAGGCGCATGGCACTTGGGGCGAGGGTGGTGGCCTGCCGGGCGCGCGCCACAGCATGGAAGGCGAGCAGAAGCCCAACGGCGCCTGGCTCAGTTTCGACCTGGCCAAGGGCCAGTCGGTGACGGCGGTCAGCGCGATCTCGCATGTGGACGCCGAAGGCGCGCGCACCAACCTGCGCGCAGAAGGCATGCAGAATGGGGCGCTGCTCGGCTTCGACCGCATGCGCGCGCTGTCCCAGCAGGCCTGGCGTGAGCAGTTGGGCCGGGTGCGCGTGCAGGGCGGCACCGCCGATGACCGCATCGTGTTCTACAGCGCGGTCTACCACGCGCTGCTGCAGCCGATGACCGGCAACGACGCCGATGGCCGCTACCGCGGCTATGACGATGGCATCCACCGGGCCGATGGCTGGACCTACTACGAGTACTTCTCGCTCTGGGACACCTACCGCGCGCAGAACCAGTGGCTGGCACTGACCCGCCCGGACGTGGCGCGCGATATCGGTCGTACCCTGCTGGCGATCGATGAGCAGGTCGGTTGGCTGCCGCGCTGGGGTTATGCCAACTTCGAGACCAACATCATGACCGGCGATCCGGTCACGCCGTTCATGGTCGACCTGTGGCGCTTCGGCGCGCTCAAGGGCCGTGAATCGCAAGCCTGGGATGCACTGCGCCGCAATGCCTTCGGCACGCCACCACTGAACTCGCGCATGGCCGGACGCTCCGGCAACCCGACCTACCTGGACAAGGGCTATGTGGCCTACGACCGCGCGTTCCCGTCCAAGGGCATGGACGTCGATCCGCACCACGGTGGTTCGGCCACGCTGGAGTACGCGCTGGCCGACTGCGCGCTCTCGCAGATGGCCGATGGCCTGGGCCATGCGCAGGATGCGGCGACACTCCGTGAGCGTGGCCGCAACTGGCGCAAGGTGTGGGACCCGCAGGTGCGGGATGCCGAGACCGGCTTCACCGGGTTCCCGCGCCCGCGCACCGAGGATGGCCAGTGGTACACCCCGTCCGACGGCCATTACAGCCCGCGTTCGCACCACGGATTCCATGAGGGCACGGCGTGGCAGTACCAGTGGCTGGCGCAGCAGGACGTGCCGGGCCTGGTCGAAGCGATGGACGGCCGCGAACAGGCGGGCCGCCGCCTCGATGCGTTCTTCGCGATGGACGCACTGCAGGCCGATCCGCTCAATGCCGCCCGCAAGGCGTGGGTGGTCGGGCCGTACAGCTACTACAACCAGTTCCGCTACAACCCCAACAACGAGCCGGACCTGCACTCGCCGTGGCTGTACACGCTGATCGGCCAGCCGTGGAAGACCGCCGCCGTGGTGCGTGCCGCGCAGCAGTTGTTCACCAATGCCCCCAATGGCGTGACCGGCAACGATGACCTCGGCACGATGTCGGCCTGGTACCTGTTCAGCGCCATCGGCGTGTACCCGGCGGTGCCGGGCAGCGGCCAGTTCCTGCTGCACACGCCGCGCTTCAGCAAGGTCGAAGTGGACATGGGCAATGGCCGGACCCTGCGCATCGACGCGCCGGGTGCCGATGGCCGCCGCCTGCAGTACGTGCAGGGTGTGCAGGTCGACGGCCAGCCGCATGCACCGGTGTGGCTGGACTGGGACCGGCTGCAGCAGGGCCCGCGCCTGCAGTTCGCACTCGACGCGAAGGCGCCGGAGCAGGGCTGGGGCACCGCGGTGAAGGACCTGCCGGTGTCCTGGTGCGCGGCACCGGGCAGCCAGCTGCGCTGAGCCGGACTGTGCCGTTCGCGCTGACCCAGCGAACGGCACGGCACGACACGGCCCTGATCCATTAGGCTTGAGCCTCCAGCGGAGTCCGGGAAGACGATGAACGACAACGGCAACAGTCCCAGCAAGCGCGCCGGCAAGGCGGTGACGGTGACCGACATCGCGCGCGCGATCGGCGTGTCACGGGCAACCGTGTCGCTGGTGCTGCGTGGCAGCCCGCTGGTCAATGTCGATACCCGGGCCAAGGTCGAGGCCGAACTGCGCCGCCAGCGCTACGTCTACAACCGCGCGGCGGCCAACCTGCGCCGGCGGACCTCGTCGAGCATCGCGCTGGTGATCAACGATCTTTCGAACCCGTTCTTCGCCGAGTTCGCATCGGGCGTGGACGAGGCGTTGGGCGGGCGTGGCTACGTGACCCTGCTCGGCAGCACGGGTGAATCGCCGGAGCGGCAGCAGGCGGTGCTGTCCACGCTGATGGAGCACACCCCGGCCGGCCTGATCCTGTCGCCGGCCGAGGGCAGCGATACCGCACAGCTGCGGCAGGCACTGGGTGCCAATGCCAACGTGCTGCTGTTCAACCGCGAACTGGCCGGGGCCGACTGGGACTTCCTGACCCTGGACAACCAGCACGGCGCCTATCTGGCCACGCGCCACCTGATCGAGCGCGGCCACCGCCAGATCGCCTTCTTCGGCGGCCACGCCGCATCCAGTTCCTGCCACCAGCGCCGTGCGGGTTTCCAGCAGGCGCTGGCCGAGGCCGGCCTGTCGCTGCCGCCGGGCTGGATGATCGAATCGGCGCCGAACCGGCTGGAAGCCGCTGCGCGCACCGATGAGCTGTTCGCCGATGGCCATCGCCCAAGTGCGGCGGTCTGCTACAACGACACCGTCGCGCTGGGCCTGATGCTGGGCTTGAACTCGCGCGGTATCCGTCCGGGCGGTGATTTTGCCGTGACCGGCTTCGACGATATTTCCGAGGCGTCGGTCGCGGTGCCGCCGTTGACCACGCTCACCGCCGACCCGCGCGAGCGTGGCCGCCAGGCTGCCGCGCTGCTGCTGCAGCGGCTGGACGAACCGGACGCGCCGCCACGGCGCACGGTCGCGCCGGTGCAGTTGCGCATCCGCGAAAGCAGCGCCGCACGACCGAACTGATTTCTTCCATATACCCCTTCCACGCAACAACGACCTTCCGCGCATCGAGGCGCGTACCGCATGCCGATCTCCGCAACGCCCCGTCCATCGGGTTCTTCGGGCAACGCACCCGCCGTCACCAACGGCAAGGCGTTGGCTGTCGTCACCACGATCTTCTTCATGTGGGGCTTCCTGACCTGCCTCAATGACATCCTGATCCCGCACCTGAAGGCGGTGTTCGAACTGAACTACGCCAAGGCGATGCTGGTGCAGTTCACCTTCTTCGGTACTTACTTCCTGATGTCGCTTCCGGCGGGCCGCCTGGTGGCGGCGCTGGGCTACAAGAAGGGCATCGTGGCTGGCCTGGTGATCGCCGGCATTGGCGCGCTGGGCTTCTGGCCGGCGGCCGAGCTGCGCGTTTACGGCGCCTTCCTCGGTGCGTTGTTCGTGCTGGCCACGGGCATTACCGTGCTGCAGGTCGCCGCCAACCCGTACGTTGCGTTGCTGGGCCCGGAACAGACCAGTTCCAGCCGCCTGACCCTGGCGCAGGCGCTGAACTCGCTGGGCACGGCCATCGCCCCGATTTTCGGCGGCATGCTGATCCTGTCCAACACGGTCAAGAGCGCTGACGACATCGCGGCGCTGCCGGCCGCCGAGCAGCTGGCCTACCGTGCCGCCGAGGCGCAGGCCGTGCAGGGACCGTACGTGGGCCTGGCCGTGGCGCTGGTGCTGCTGGCGCTGTTCGTGTTCCTGTTCCGCCTGCCGGCGCTGAGCGACGCCACCGAGCAGGCCGACCAGGGCCACCATCACAGCTACCTGGACGCGCTGCGCAAGCGCCACCTGCTGCTGGGCGTGCTGGGCATCTTCTTCTACGTCGGCGCTGAGGTGTCGATTGGCAGCTTCCTGGTCAACTACCTGTCGATGCCCAACATCGGTGGCTTCAGCGAACAGGAAGCCACGCACTACGTGTCGGCCTACTGGACGATGGCGATGATCGACCGCTTCGCGGGCTCCGCGCTGCTGGCGCGCTTCTCGCCCAGCCGCCTGCTGGCGATCTTCGCGCTGGTCAACGTGGCGCTGCTGGTCACGACCATGCTGAGCTCCGGCAACATCGCGCTGTACTCGGTGGTGGCGATCGGCCTGTTCAACTCGATCATGTTCCCGACCATCTTCGCGCTGAGCATCGAGCGCCTGGGGCCGCTGACCAACAAGGGCTCCAGCCTGCTGATCATGGCCATCGTCGGCGGTGCCGTGGTGCCGTACCTGCAGGGCGTCCTGGCCGACCACATCGGTGTGCAGGCCAGCTTCATCCTGCCGCTGCTGTGCTACGGCTACATCATTTTCTACGGACTGGTCGGCGCGCGTACGCCGGCCTCCGCAACGCAGGGAGGCTGAGTCCGGAATGGGTGCCATCGTTTGCTTCGGCGAAATTTTGATCGATCTACTAGCGCAGCCGCCGGCCTCGGCCGATACGCCGCGGGCGTTCCTGCAGTACGCCGGCGGTGCGCCGGCCAACGTTGCCGTGGCGGCTGCACGGCTGGGCGCTAAGACCCAGTTCGTGGGCATGCTGGGCCGCGACATGTTCGGCGACTTCCTGGCCGACAGCCTGGTCGAGCACGGCGTGGGCACGGATTACATCGTGCGTACCGATGCGGCCAAGACCGCACTGGCCTTCGTCGCACTGGATGCCAGCGGCGAACGCAGCTTCAGCTTCTATCGTCCGCCGGCAGCCGACCTGCTGTTCCGTGACAGCGACTTCCAGGCCGCGTGCTTCGACAGCGCGCAGTGCTTCCACGTCTGCTCCAACAGCCTGACCGAGCCGGCCATCGCCGAGGCCACCTTCGCCGGCATGGCCCGTGCTCGCGCCGCCGGTGCGACGGTCAGCCTCGACCTCAATCTGCGTCCTGCGCTGTGGCCGGCGAACGAGGACCCGACACCGCGCCTGTGGCAGGCGCTGGAACGCGCCGACCTGGTCAAGCTGTCGCGCGAGGAGCTGGACTACCTGGCCGCGCCGCTGGGTGCCGATGGCGAGGCAGCGGTACTGCGGCGCCTGCTCGCTGCGCGCGCGCGCTGGGTGATCGTCACCGACGGTGCGGCCACGCTGCACTGGTACACGCGCGACAACCACGGCACGGTCACCAGCTTCCGCGTGGCTGCCGTCGATACCACCGCGGCCGGTGATGCCTTCGTCGGTGGCGTGCTGGTCGGCTTGCTGGAGCGCGGCGGCGCCGGTGCCGGTTTTGCCGCCTTCTGCCAGGACCCGGAGGCGATCACCGCCACGCTGCGCTTCGGCGCCGCGGTCGGCGCGCTGGCTGTTACCCGCAAGGGCGCGTTCGCCGCGATGCCCTCGCTCGATGAAGTGCAGCACCTGCTGCAGGCCCAGGACATTACCGCATGAGCACCTCCCCCGACTTCCGTTCGCCCGCGTTCCTGCGCGCGCATATCGCCGACACGATGGCGTTCTACCACCCGCGCTGCATCGACCCGAACGGTGGCTTCTTCCACTACTTCCGTGACGACGGCAGCATCTACGACGCCAACCATCGCCATCTGGTGAGCAGCACGCGTTTCGTCTTCAACTATGCGATGGCCTACCGCGAATTCGGCAACGCCGAATACCGTGAGGCAGTCGAGCACGGGGTGCGCTACCTGCGCGAGGTGCACCGCAACCCGGCCACCGGCGGTTACGCCTGGACCCTGCGCGATGGCAAGGTCGAGGACGACATGAACCACTGCTACGGCGTGGCGTTCGTGCTGTTGGCCTACAGCTGCGCACTGAAGGCCGGTCTCGAACAGGCCCGCGCATGGATGGACGAGACCTGGCAGCTGCTGGAAGCGCGCTTCTGGGAGCCGCAGCACGGCCTCTACAAGGACGAAGCCGATGGGCAGTGGAATTTCACCGGCTACCGTGGCCAGAACGCCAACATGCACATGTGCGAGGCGATGCTGGCCGCCTTCGAGGCCAGCGGCGAACAGCGCTATGTGGAGCGCGCGCTGCAGCTGGCCGACAACATGACCCGCCGCCAGGCCGCCAAGGCCGGTGGCCTGGTGTGGGAGCACTACGATTCCAACTGGGAGATCGACTGGGATTACAACCTGGATGACCCCAAGCACCTGTTCCGCCCGTGGGGCTTCCAGCCGGGCCACCAGACCGAATGGGCCAAGCTGCTGTTGATCCTGGACCGCCATGTGCAGGCCGATTGGCTGGTGCCGACCGCGCAGCACCTGTTCGACGTGGCCGTGGCGCGCAGCTGGGACGAGGCGCGGGGTGGCCTGTACTACGGTTTCGCGCCGGAGTCGCGCCGGCAGCCGGGCATGGATGGCGCCCCGATCGGTGGCGACAGTTTCGTCTGCGACGATGACAAGTATTTCTGGGTGCAGGCGGAGACGCTGGCGACCGCCGCACTGATGGCCAAGCGTACCGGCGACGACCGCTATTGGCAGTGGTATGAGCGTATCTGGGCGTATTCGTGGGAACACTTCGTCGATCACCGGTACGGCGCCTGGTTCCGCATCCTCGATGCCGACAATCGCAAGTACAGCGACGAGAAGAGCCCGGCCGGCAAGGTGGATTACCACACCATGGGTGCGTGCTACGAAGTGTTGAACGTGGTGCGTTGAGGTCTGCCGCGCTGCGCGCTCGCCGGACGTGGTCCGGCGCTACCGTGGCGTGTTGAATTGGTAGCGCCGGGCCATGCCCGGCAGAAAAAACAGGAGCATCCCGTGCATCGCCTTCCCCTCGTTGTCCGCCTGCTCCTGCTGCTGATCGCGGCGTCCGCCTTCCCGGTCGCTGCCACGCCGCTGCAGGCACAGTGGGAGTTCCGTATGCTGCCCGGCGTCGCGCAGGGCGCCGCTCACCCAGGTCTGCGGCAATGGCGGGCGGCGACGGTGCCGGGCAGCGTGCACACCGACCTGCTCGCTCACGCACTGATCCGTGATCCGTATGTCGGCGCACCAGAAGCCGAACTGCAATGGATTGGCCTGGCCGCCTGGGAGTACCGCGCCCGCTTCGACGTGGATGCGGCGACGCTGGCCAAGCCCAATGCCGAGCTGCGCTTCGACGGTCTGGATACCTACGCCGACGTCAGCCTCAACGGCAAGCCACTGCTGCGTGCGGACAACGCGCACCGGACCTGGCGCGCGCGCGTGAATGGGCGCCTGCGGGCCAGGGACAATGAACTGCAGATCGTGTTCCGTTCGCCGATCCGCACCCTGCTGCCGGGCGTGCAGGCAATGCCGCACAAGATCGCTGGCAACTACCCGTCGCCGTATGGCGATGAGCCGAAGGACGCGATGGTCGGCAACTTCGCGCGCAAGCCGGCCTACCACTTCGGCTGGGACTGGGGTCCGCGCTATGTCACCGCCGGCGTCTGGCGCGGAATCGATCTGCAGGCCTGGGACGCGCACCGCCTGACCGATCTTGCGGTGCGCACGGATGCATTGAGCGCGGAGCAGGCGAAGCTGGCCGTGCTGCTGCAGGTGGAGCAGGGCGCGGCGGCGGGCTCGGCCGTGGTGACTGTGGATGTGCGCGATCCGCAGGGCCGCAACGTGGCCCAGGTGCAGCGCACGGTGCTGCTGAAGCCCGGCCAGAACAGCATCGAGGTTCCGGTTGAACTGGCCGATCCGCGGCGCTGGTGGCCAGTCGGCCACGGTGCGCAGGACCGCTACATGGTGCAGGCCCGCCTGGACCAAGGTGGCACGCCGGAGCTGGCGCGCGAACAGCGCATCGGCCTGCGCACGGTCGAACTGCGCCGCGAGGAAGACCGCAAGGGCGGGCAGGGCTTTGCCTTCGTCATCAACGGCGTGGAGATCTTCGCCAAGGGCGCCAACGTCATTCCGTTCGATGCCTTCCCCGCGCGCGTCGATGCCGCACGCCTGCGCCAGGTGCTGACGGCCGCGCGCGACGCCAACATGAACATGCTGCGCAACTGGGGCGGCGGCTACTATGAGGAGGACGCGTTCTTCGACATCGCCGACGAACTGGGCCTGCTGGTGTGGCAGGACTTCATGTTCGGCGGCGGCATGCAGCCGGGCTACGATCCGGCGTTTCGTGCCAACGTGGTGGCCGAAGCACGCGACAACGTACGTCGTCTGCGCCATCACCCCAGCATCGTGCTGTGGTGTGGCAACAACGAGGAAGAAACCGCCTGGAAGGACTGGGGCCACGGTCGCGACCTGAAGGCGGCCGACCCTGCGTTTGCAGCGAAGGTCTGGCAGGGCTATGTCGACCTGTTCGGCAATGATCTGCGTCAGGTAGTGGGTGAGGAGGGGCTGGGCGTGCCGTACTGGTCCAGCTCGCCCAGCAACGACCTTGACGAGAAGGCCAACGATTCAACGCGTGGCGACAAGCACTACTGGCAGGTCTGGGGCAATCCGGCGCTGCCGGTGCAGGCCTACCTGCGTGAGACGCCGCGCTTCATGTCCGAGTACGGGCTGCAAGCGTGGCCGTCGGTGGCGACGGTGGACCAGATCGCCACCCGCGCCGAACAGCGCATCGACAGCCCGGTGATCCGCGCTCACCAGAAATTCATGGCGGGCGAGGGCAACAGCCGCCTGCTGCACTACATCGAACTGGGCTACGGCACGCCGAAGGACTTCGAGGACTTCGTCTACCTCAGCCAGGTGATGCAGGCCGATGGCATCGCACTGGCGGCGCTGCATCATCGCGCCTCGCGGCCATACACGATGGGTTCGCTGTACTGGCAGCTCAACGATGTCTGGCCCGGCGCCTCGTGGTCCAGCGTGGACTATTTCGGCCGCTGGAAGGCGCTGCACTTCGCCGCGCGGCGTTTCTTCGCGCCAGTGACGGTGGCAGCGCTGCGCGACGAGGGCAGCACGCGGGTGCGCCTGATCAACGACGGTGCCGCACTGGATGCGCGCTGGCGTCTGCGGGTGATGGACGTGGAGGGGAAGGTGCTGCGTCGTCGCGAGGAAACGGTGACGTTGGCGGCGGCGGGTGTCACGCCGATGGGCGATTTCAGCGATGCAGAGCTGCTGGCCGGTGCCGACCCGATGCGTACGGTGGCGGTGTTCGAGCTGCTGCAGAACGGGGCGGTGAGCGCGCGGCAGGTGGTCGGATTCGTCGAAGCCAAGGACCAGATGTTGCCGCGGCAGAAGCTCAAGGCCACGTTGTCCATCGAAGGGGACCACTATCGTCTGCGGCTGGAAAGCGCGGCGTACGTGCGCGCGGCGTGGATCGACTTCGGCGCGCTGGATGTGCAGCTCGAAGACAACCTGCTGGACCTGCTGCCGGGTGAAACCCGCGATATCGCGGTGCGCGGCCCGGTGGATCTGGTTACCCTGCGCGAAGCGCTGCAGGTGAAGACCCTCAACGACCGTTGAGGGGTATCCCGCTTTGGTAGGTGCCAACCTTGGTTGGCACACCGGAGCATGCCAACCAAGGTTGGCATCTACCCGGCGCTTTACAGCTGGATCTGCTGGAAATTCTCGACCCGTTCGTGGCCGTTGGCGGCCTGCCCGGTACGCGGCATCGGGTAATCATCCAGGCGATCGATCAGGCGGGTCTGCAACCCGGCTTCGCGGGCGGCATCCAGTTCTTCCACCACATCGGACAGGAACAGGATCTCGCCGGCCGGTACGCCGATGGCCTGCACGATGCGGCGGTAGCTGTCGGCCTCGCGCTTGCCGCCGACTTCGGTATCGAACCAGCCCGACACCAGCGGGCTGAGGTCCCCGGCATCGCTGAAGCCGAAGAACAGCTTCTGCGCCGGCACCGAGCCGGAGGAGTACACGTACAGCGGCAGCCCGGCGGCATGCCAGCCTTTCAGCACCGGTGCTACTTCCGGGTAGAAGTGCGCGGTGTAGTCGCCACGGCGGTAGCCTTCGTCCCAGATCAGCCCCTGCAGCGCTTTCAGTGCGGTGTGCTTGCGGTCCTGGTCGATCCAGCCCTGCAGCGTCTCGGCCACGAGGCTGTCCTGGCAGGCACCGCCGATCTCGGTTGCCACCGCATCCAGCCAGCGGCGGACGTCCGGCTGCTGGCCATGCTCGGCGACAAAGGCGGGCAACGCCTTGCGCGCATAGGGGAACAGCACGTTCTTGACGAACGAGATGCTGCTGGTGGTGCCTTCGATGTCGGTCAGGATGACGCGGGCTTGCATGGATCAGGACGCCTGGGTGGGTACGTAACGAGGGAACTTCTGCGCGATGTCGGTGCCGGTGAAGTGACCGACCCAGCCGTCCGGCTCGGTGAAGAAGCGGATCGCCACGAAGCTGGGTTCCTCGCCCATGTCGAACCAGTGGGTGGTGCCATCGGGCACGGCGATCAGGTCGTCCTTCACGCACTCGATCTCATAGACCTTGTCACCCACGTGCAGGGTGAACAGGCCGGAGCCGGCGACGAAGAAGCGCACTTCGTCTTCCTTGTGGAAGTGCTCGTCGAGGAACTTCCTGCGCAGCTCGGCGCGATTCGGGTTGTCCGGGGCGATCGAGGCTACGTCCACGCTCTTGAAGCCGCGCTCGGCGACCAGGCGGTCGATGTCAGCGCGGTAGGCGGCGAATACTTCCTCCTGGCTGGCGCCCGGTGCGACCGGCGCGGTGGCCTGCCAGCGCTCGAAGGTGACGCCGATCTTCTGCAGCTCGGCAGTGATGACCGCGCCGTCCTGGGTGTCCAGCAGCGGCGAATCGGGGCGGGTGTCGTCGTAGATGCGCAGTCGGCTCATGGCGTCAGCTTGAACGTCTCGGGGGGAAGACAGGGTAGCAGGGTGGGTGTAGGGCGCAGATTCCGGATCGGCATCTGCACCTGCGCGCCGGTTCAGCCGCGCAGCCTGCGCAGCTCCAGTTCGCAGTGGAACAGGAACTCGAACGCTTCCAGGTGGCGGCGTGCCTCGGCCATGTCGCGGCCCCAGGCGTACAGGCCGTGGCCATCGATCAGATAGCCCCACAGGTTCTGCCGGTCGAGCAGGTCATCGACCTGCTTCGACAGCACGTTCATGTCCTGGGTGTTGGCGAACACCGGCACATCGATGGCCATTTCGTGGGTACTGTTGCCGGCGAAGGCCTTCAACAGCTCGTAGCCTTCCAGGCGGATATGACCCTGCGGCGCGTACAGGCGCGAGGCGATGGTCTGCACCGGAGAGTGCGTATGCAGCACGCAGCCGACTTCCGGGAAGCGGCGGTACAACTGGGTGTGCAGCAGGGTCTCGGCGGACGGGCGCAGCGGACGGTCGACGGCCTGGCCGTCGAAGTCCACCACCATGATGTCGTCCTCGATCAGGCGGCCCTTGTCCTTGCCGGACACCGTGATCGCCGCGTGGCGATCGTCCAGGCGGTGGGAGAAGTTGCTGCTGGTGGCCGGGGTCCAGCCGGCATGGGCCAGTTCGCGGACGTTGTCGATCAGCAGCTGGGCCAGTTCGCTCAGGCGCGCGGTGTCGTAGGGGAAGGTGGGGGCGTTCATGCCGACGATTTTACTGGATTCGGCCAACGGCTGAGCCCCTCGTGGCGGGTCGTGTAGAGCGGTTCATGGGTGGGGGGCGGGTGGGCCGTGCAGGGGACGCTGCAAGTACCTCCCTGCAAGCTCGGTCGCCGCATCCATGCGGCTCACTGATCTGGCCCCCTGAAAACGGACGCCATGAAGCCGTTTCAGGCGGCAGCCCGGAGCTGCCGGGCGTAGTTGTTAGGCGAGTGGTA
>NZ_JAVFVN010000679.1:0-1730 GCF_030910085.1 Stenotrophomonas maltophilia group sp. RNC7
CAGTACTCTCGTGAATAAGAATTTCACCATATTCGCCTTTAAATTGTTCTACATAGTCTATTAATAAACCAACAGTAGGTATCTTTTTGTGTATAAAATGTTTTATTTGTTTTATTGTATCTTCACTTACTATACATACCTTTTCATATGACTGAAGTTTTGAATTAAATACGAGTTTCGATTTGAATCGCGTTGTATATAAAGCGAACTTCAGTTGCGTTAGTGGTGAATTATTTTCGCCTACTAACTGTAGAATTTTTTTCTGTACCTTTCCTAAATAATTATAAAAACTATTAGCTTTTTCTTCATCAGATGGAAACACCAAAGAAATAAAGCTATAAATATCTTTTTCTAAATATGAAAAAATGATGTCATTTAGAATATCGTCTAGCTGCGTTGCTTCCAATATTTCAATGCTATTAAGACTACACCATTTTTTATATGAATCAACTAATAGTAATTTGTTCCATGTTTGTTTTTCATCCTCTATATAGGATGTAATAGTTGATGTGGAAGTTTCTTCAGCGATCTTTAAGTTGTATATAGTACCAGAAATAAGTACATCATTCTTTATATAATCTTCACTCTTAAATGCTGTAACCTTGTATCTTGTATTTTTGAGTACTACATAACCACAATCCAACTTATTTTCTAAGAATCTAACCGCAGTCCCATATTTAAGTGCAGTTCGCCAAAAACATTTTTTTAATTCAGGAATTATAAATTTATCAATATAGATTTCGTTATGCTTTGTTTTGAGGTAAAGAATAATATTTATGTTGATGGTAAGACTTATATCATTAAGTTCAAGGTTGTAAATCATTCTATAATGTTTATTTTTATTTTCTTTATTACTTGATAATGTTGCACTTTCATTTTGTTTTACTTGATACATTATTCAATCCCCCCAAAAATTTGTAATAAAAAAACTACCCAAATAAGGATAGTTGCTTCACCAATAGTTTTTAGTTCAGAACAATAACGTGACTATAGATACATTTGCTATAGTTATTAAGAATCACTTTAATACGTTTAATACAATCCCCTTTCACTTAAAAATACAAAAAAACGTTCTTTAGAAACTATTGAAATAAAGGGTAATCCCTTCATGCTTCAATGTTCCAAAAGAACGTTTTTTTTCACTTAAATTAAAATCATAATAATATTTCTATGGTTTCATTATAACTGTAGAGATAAATGGAATCAATTGGATTTTAATTCTGTATTAGATTCTCAAGAATGGTATTGGTGTAATTTCTCCCTAATCATATTTTCACATAATTGTTCTAGGGTTAATCCATGCTCACTTGCTATTTGCTTTAGCAGCTGTTTCTCATCTTTTTTCAAATAAAACTTTATAGAATCGAAATTGCTTCGTAATATGATTTTATCTTCTCGAATATTTATCGATCCTTCATTAATATGTTTAGTTAGACAATTGATTTCTTCTTGGTTATCTACAGCATTTATTGGAATTGTTGATGGCTTGATATTAACTATTAATTTATCCTCTAAGATATACATATTCATGTTACTTGGTGTTACATATAGGTATAACCAATCTAAAATAACAAAAATTATACTTCCGAAAGATATAGGTTTTGGAAATTTAAATTGAACGGATCCCTTATTAGAAGCATACTTTCCTTTCGTTATAATGCTAGCTGGTGAAAAACCCTCTTCTATTGCATCTTGCAAGGAAAGGAATTCATCCTTATCAGTTAAGATTT
>NZ_JAVFVN010000769.1:0-52229 GCF_030910085.1 Stenotrophomonas maltophilia group sp. RNC7
CCCCACCCTTCCCTGAGCATTCCACGTAGTGGTTTGAGCGCCGCGCACACGCCGGCCACGGCACGCTAAGCCAACGGAACCACCCGTCATCCACCGAGAACCGCCATGACCCTGCGTTACCTGCCCCTGCGCACCGCCCTGCTGCTTGCCCTGTCCGCCCTGCCACTGGCCGCGCTGGCCGAAGCCACCTCGCCCGCGCCCACCCAGCAGGTGCCCGGCGTCTACCACCAGCGCGTCGGTGCGCTGCAGGTCACCGCCCTGTTCGACGGCGTGGTCGCGCTGGGCCGGCAGGAAGTGGTCGACGTGCCGCCGACACTGGTCAGCCGCCTGTTGGAAGGCCGCTACGTGCCCGAAGACAAGAAGGGCCTGCAGACCGCGATCAACGCCTTCCTGGTGCGCCAGGGCAACCACCTGACCCTGGTCGATACCGGCACCGCGCAGTGCTTCGGCCCCGGCCTGGGCCAGGTGCTGGGCAACCTGCGCGCCTCCGGCGTGGACCCGGCCGAGGTGGACGAGGTGCTGCTGACCCACGCCCATCCGGACCACCTGTGCGGGGTGCTCGATGCGCAGGGCAAGCCGGCCTACCCGAATGCCACGGTGTGGCTGTCCAGGGCCGATGCCGACTACTGGCTCAACCCGGCCAGCGAGGCTTCTGCGCCGAAGGGTGTGCGCTTCGCCTTCCCGCTGGCGCGCAACGCGGTGGCGCCGTACCAGGCCAGTGGCCACCTGCGCACGTTCAACCCCGGCGATGCCCTGCCCGGCGGCGCGGTGGCGATGGACACCCATGGCCACACCCCCGGCCACGTCTCCTACCGGTTCGACAGCCAGGGCCAGTCACTGCTGGTGTGGGGCGACGTGCTGCACTTCCATGCGGTGCAGTTCGCGCACCCGGAGGCCGCGTTCGAGGCCGATTCGGACCGCAAGGCGGCCATCGCCAGCCGTCGCGGGCTGCTGCAGCAGGCCACCGCCAACGGCTGGTGGGTGGCCGGTGCGCACCTGCCGTTCCCCGGCCTGGGCCACGTCCGCAGCGAAGGCCAGGCCTACGCTTGGGTGCCGGCGGAGTATTCGCCGTTGAAATGACCTCGTGTAGCGCCGAGCCCATGCTCGGCTACCACGCGCAGCGTGCCGGGATTCCACAGCCGAGCATAGGCTCGGCTCTACAGGAAGGCAGGGAAGGCCTTATTCCAGCCCCAGCCAGCCGCCGATCACGGCGCGGGCTTCGTCCACGCCGGTACGGTCTTCGCCGGAGAACACCTGCACGCTGACGCTGTCACCGTAGGCCGATTGCAGCTCCTTGCGCACCTTCTGCAGGGACTGCATCTGCTGGCTGCGGCTGAGCTTGTCGGCCTTGGTCAGCAGGGCGTGCGCCGGCAGGCCGCGCTGCACGGCATAGGACAGCATCTGCCGGTCGTAGTCCTTCAGCGGATGACGGATGTCCATCACCACCACCAGCCCCTTCAGGGCCTCGCGGGTGCGGAAGTACTTGTCGATGAAGGCCTGCCAGTGCGCCTGCAGGTCCAGCGGCACCTTGGCGTAGCCGTAACCGGGCAGGTCGACCAGATGCGCCTCCGGGGTGACCTGGAAGAACACCAGCTGCTGGGTACGGCCGGGGGTCTTGGAGACACGCGCCAGGGCGTTCTGGCGGGTCAGCGCGTTGAGCGCACTGGACTTGCCGGCGTTGGAGCGGCCGGCGAAGGCCACTTCGGCCCCTTCGTCGGGCGGCAGCTGCCGCACGTTGTGGGCCGAAAGGTGGTAACGGGCGCGTTCGATGAGCAATGACATGTGCCTAGGATCGCATGTTGCGGCGCCGCGCGCCCGTGCCGGCGGCCTTTGCGGGCATTTTGCTGCACTGCTGCGTTGACCGTGCGCGGAAACGGCGTTGATAATCCGAACGATGCCGGCGGCCACCGCCCGGCCCGGTCCATACGGAGCTTCAGCATGCGCCACGCTCGCGTTCTTGCCGTATCCGCCCTTGCCACTGCTGTAGTCGTTGCCGCTGCTGCGTTCGCGCAGACCACGTTGACCCCGCTGCCCGACAATGGGCCGATCAACACCGCCTCGCTGGAGGTGGATTTCAGCAAGACCCACTGGGGCGATGCCAAGGCCGGCCAGGCCAAGGCCTCGGCCTGCGCGGCCTGTCATGGCGTCGACGGCAATTCCACGGTGGAGATGTATCCGTCCATTGCCGGCCAGAGCGAGCGCTACGTGGCCCAGCAGATGGCCCTGATCGCCAATGGCCAGCGCAGTTCCGGCGCGGCAGTGGCGATGGTGCCGTTCGTGCAGAACCTCACCCCGCAGGACATGCGTGATATCGGCGCCTACTTCGCCACGCAGAATGCCAACGCCGGCATCGCCGATGACACGGCGGTCACCGAGGGCCCCTACAAGGGCATGAAGTTCTACGAGATCGGCCAGCAGCTGTACCGCGGCGGCGATGCCAAGCGTGGCCTGCCGGCCTGCATGGCCTGCCATGGCCCCAGCGGTGCCGGCAATCCCGGCCCGGCCTATCCGCATCTCGGTGGCCAGCACGCCAGCTATGTCGCGCGCCGCCTGCAGGAGTACCAGGCCGGCCAGACCAACGAGACCGACAAGGCGCACTTCCAGATCATGGCCACGGTCGCGCAGAAGCTCAGCGAGCAGGAGGTGCAGGCGCTGTCGAGCTACCTGCAGGGCCTGCACAACAAGGCCGACGATGTGGCCACCACGGCCACGCCAACACAACCGGCTGCCGCCCCCTGACCACCACTGGTCGGCCCGGGCCGCGACGCCGGCCCACGGCTGCGGTATGTTTCCTTCACGCCGGCGGCTGCGCCGGCGTTGCTTTTTTCAACGGAGATGCGTGTCGATGAGGTTGATTTCCCGCCTGCTGTTGTCCTTGCTGGTGCTGCTGCCGCTGGCAGCCTGCGCCGCCCCCCCCGCCAATGTCCCGCTGGTCGAGGGCAAAGACTACGAGCGCATCGCCCAGCCGGGCCCGTTCCAGCCGCTGGCCGGCAAGATCGAGGTGGTCGAAGTCTTCGGCTACACCTGCCCGCACTGCGCCCATTTCGAACCGCAGCTGGAAGCCTGGGCGGCCAAGCTGCCGGCCGACGTGCGCTTCACCCCGGTCCCGGCGGCCTTCGGCGGTGCCTGGGATGCCTGGGCCCTGGCCTACTACGCCGCCGACGAAGTCGGCGTGGCCAAGCGCAGCCATGCCGCCGTGTTCAAGGCCCTGCACGAGCAGGGGTCGCTGCCGATGCAGAACGTCTCGGCCGATGAGCTCGCCACCTTCTACAAGGCCTACGGCGTGACGCCGGACCGCTACATCCAGGCCCTGCGCGGCGATGCCGTGCAGAAGAAGGTCGACGCCGCGCGCGCGTTCGCCCAGCGCACCAAGATTCCGGGCACCCCGGCCATCATCATCAACGGCCAGTACCTGGTGCGCGGCAACAGCTTCGACGACCAGCTGCGCATTGCCTCGGCGCTGATCGCGCAGGCGCGCGCCGCCCGCGGCCGCTGAACCAACACCCACCACCGACACGGCGTTGTCGCCGCCGCATGTCATCATTTCCCCTTGGCCGGCGCCTGCCGCCGGCCCCACCTTTCCAGATGCTGGAGACGTTTCCATGAAGATCCGTTACGCCCTCGCCCTCGCAGCGCTGCTGCCGATCCTGGCCGCCTGCAAGGCCGACGACGGCAGCACCAACACCACCGCAGCCCCGGCCGAACCGGCAGCCACCCCGGCAGCCAGCACCGAACCGGCTGCTGCGCCGGCAGCGGGCAGCGAAGGCGCCGCGCCGGCTGCCGCTGAAGGCGAGAAGGCCCCGGCCGAAGCGGCGCCGGCCGCCGCACCGGCCCCGACCACCGCCGCACTGACCGGCCCGGCTCCGGTGGAAGGTGCCGACTACCAGGTGATCCCGAACGGCCAGCCGTTCCAGCCGGCCGCCGGCAAGATCGAAGTGACCGAGATCTTCGGCTACGTCTGCCCGGCCTGCGCCGCGTTCCAGCCGCTGGTCGGCCCGTGGAAGGCTGGCCTGCCCAGCGACGTGAACTTCGTCTACGTGCCGGCCATGTTCGGCGGCACCTGGGATGACTACGCGCGTGCCTTCTACGCCGCGCAGACCCTGGGCGTGCAGGAGAAGACCCACGAAGCGCTGTACGCCGCCATCCACTCGCAGAAGACCCTGAAGGGCGAGCGCGGCCGTGACTCGGTGGAAGACATCGCCAAGTTCTACGCCGCCTACGGCGTCGATCCGAAGCAGTTCGCGGCCACCATGGGCAGCTTCGCGGTGAATGCCAAGACCAACTCGGCCAAGCAGTTCGCCCAGCGCAGCCAGATCAGCGGCACCCCGTCGATCATCGTCAACGGCAAGTACCTGGTGAAGGGCAAGAGCTTCCCGGACATGCTGCGCATCGCCGATCACCTGATCGCCCGCGAACGCGGTGCGGCCCAGGCTCACTGATCCAAGAGAAGCATTTCCCGGCCGTGAATTCCCCCCGTACACGGACCCTGCGCTTGCTGACGGCCAACATCCAGGCCGGCTCAAGTACCCGCCGTTACAGCGACTATGTGACCCGCAGCTGGTCACATGCGCTGCCGGCGGGTCGCAAGCGCAGCAGCCTGGACGCGATCGCCACCTTGGCGCGCGAACATGACATCGTCGGCCTGCAGGAGGCCGACCCGGGCAGCCTGCGCTCGGGCTTCACCAACCAGACCCATTACCTGGCCCAGCGCGCCGGCTTCAACTACTGGAGCCACCAGCCAAACCGGCGCATGGGCGGGGTCGCCTCCAGCGCCAATGGCCTGCTGAGCAAGCTCGAACCGGTGGAAGTGCAGGACCACGCCCTGCCCGGCCGCATCGGCGGGCGCGGCGTGCTGCTGGCCAAGTTCGGCGACGGTACCGACGGCCTGGCGGTGGCGGTGGCGCATCTGTCATTGGGCGCGGGATCGCGGATGTCGCAGCTGGGCTTCATCGCCGAACTGCTGTCCGACCATCCCAACGCGGTGCTGATGGGCGACTTCAACTGCCTGGCAGAACGCCCGGAAATGCAGGTGCTGTACCAGAAGACCCGGCTGCAGCCGCCCGGCTGCATCGTGCCGACCTTCCCCAGCTGGCGCCCCGACCGCGCCATCGACCACATCCTGGTCAGCAGTGGCCTGCAGACCCGCACCGTGGAAGCCATACCGGCCGCGTTCTCCGATCACCTCGCCCTGGCGATGCAGATCGACGTCCCGGCCGACGCCCTGCGCTGAACCGCCCCCCTGGTAGGTGCGGACCGTTGGTCCGCACGCTTCGCGCCGGCCGCCGCCTGGCGCCCCCTAAATCAGGGCATGAACGACTTAATCCCCTCCGTCCCCTTTTTTCAGGCGGTGGCCGACGCCTTCAACCCCCGCGCCGTCATCGTGCTGCCCACCGAGGCGAGCACCGTGCAGCCGATCGCCAGCCACTGCAATCCATGCAGGTGCTCGTGCAGCAGCAGCATCGCCCACAGCGCGGCCACCGCCGGCTCCATGCTGATCAGGATGCCGAAGGTTTCCTTTGGCAGGCGCTTGAGCGCCATCATCTCCAGCGACATCGGGATCGCACTGGACACCAGCGCCACCAGCAGGCCGGCTGCCAGGATCTTCGGATCGAGCAGCGCGGTGCCGGCATGCACCACGCCCACCGGCACCACCACCAGCGATGCCGCCAGCAGCCCCAGCGACACCGAATGCCCGGCGTGCAGGTGGCCGGCACGCTTGCCGAACACGATGTACAGGCCCCAGCACGCCGCTGCGCCCATGGCATACAGCACGCCGGCCGGATCCAGCGCCGGTCCACCGCCGATCGGCAGCAGCAGCAACAGCCCCACCGCCGCGCAGCCCACCCAGACGAAGTCGATGGGGCGTCGTGATGACAGCATCGCTACCGTCAGCGGCCCGGTGAACTCGATGGCCACCGCGATGCCGAAGGGAATCGTGCGCAGCGCCATGTAGAACAGCAGGTTCATCAGGCCCAGGGTGAGCCCGTAGCGCAGGATGGTGATCGCGTCCACGCGGCGGGTCTTCCAGCGCCATGGCCGCCAGAACATCAGCAGCAACAGTGCCGAGAAGCCCACGCGCAGCGCACTGGTGCCCTGTGCGCCGATCAGCGGGAACAGGTGTTTGGCGTAGGAAGTGCCGATGGCCAGCGAGGTGACCGAGCCGAGCACCGCCAGCGCCGGCAACATCGGCGCAAGTCGTGAGGTCTGCATGGGCAAAGTCTATTGCGCCGGCGCCGAGCACTTGGCTCAATTGACAGCCCGTTCGTGCAACTTCTGCTCGCCATGGCCACCGCCCCCGCGCTCGACAGCTTCGACCGCGCCATCCTCGACCTGCTGCAGCGGGACAACACCCTGCCGCAGCGCGAGATCGCCGAGGCCGTGCACCTGTCCACCCCGGCCGTGCAGCGCCGCATCAAGCGCCTGCAGGACAGCGGCGTGATCGCGGCCAATGTGGCGGTGATCGATGCCGCAAAGATCGGCCGGCCGCTGACCATCATCGTCGAGGTGCGCGTGGTCAGCGAGCTGCGTGAACGCGTGGCGCCGTTCAAGCGCCGCGTGCAGGACGACCCGGCGGTGCAGCAGTGCTACTCGATCACCGGCGATGGCGATTTCCTGCTGCTGCTTTCGGCCGCGTCGATGGAGGAGTACGAAGCGATCACCGAGCGCCTGTTCGGTGGCGATGACAACATCGAGCGCTTCCGCACCTCGGTGGCACTGGGAACGTTGAAGCGCAGTTTCAAAGTGCCGCTGGCCCCGGTTCTGTAGCGCTGAGCCATGCTCGACTGCGCCTTGACCGCAAAGCAACAGCCGCCGAGCATGGCTCGGCGCTACAGTCGGAGACCATGAACACACCGCCCTCCCCCGCCCGTCGCCTGCGCCGCTGGCTGCTGCGCGGCCTGTGGCTGGTCATCGCGATCGTTGCCGCGATGGCGCTGTGGAACAGCCCATGGGCTGCTGCACCGAAACTGCTGTGGACACTCTCGCGGATGCCTCCGGCCACCGAGCTTCCGGTGCCGGTGGAAGGCGTGCGGCCCCGCCAGATCGCCGATACGTTCGGCGCTCCGCGCGGCCGTGACCGTTCCCACGCCGGCATCGACATCTTCGCCAGGCGCGGCACCCCGGTGCGCAGTGCCACCGCCGGCGTCGTCGTGGATGTCAGCGACCGCGGCCTCGGTGGCCGCCAGGTGTGGGTGATCGGGCCCGGGCGCGAGCGCTACTACTACGCCCATCTGGACGACTGGGCCGAGGGCCTGGCGCGCGGCCAGGTGGTCCAGGCCGGCGACCTTCTCGGCCACGTCGGCGACAGCGGCAACGCCAAGGGCACGCCGCCGCACCTGCACTGGGGCGTCTACGGCACCGACGGTGCCCGCGATCCACTGCCGCTGCTGCGCTGAACGCCATGTGCTGCGTCGAGTCCTGCGTGAGCGCCTTCCGCGCTCATGGTTTGTAAATAGGAATAGTTCGTATTACCATTTCTTTCGTTTCCGGTGGTGCCAGGACGGCCTGCCCGCCCGTTTCCCACCCGTAGCGCCTCGCCTTCTGGATGCTGGCCGAGCGCGCGTGCTCGTCCAGGACCCCCATGAACCGTTCCGCCTTCCGTATCCCGCAGCCGCAACGGCTGTCCGTTGCCGTGCTCGCTGCACTCTGCGCCGTGGCCCCGGCCGCCTTCGCCGACACCGCCGCCGACCCGACCACGCTCGACAAAGTGGTGGTCAAGGGCGAACGCGCCGAAGGCTATTCGGTGCGCCGCACCTCGGCCGGTACCCGCTTCGACCTGGCGCCGCGCGAGATCCCGCAGTCGCTCAGCATCATCAGCCACCAGCGCATCGAAGATCAGAACCTGGACGACATCATCGACGTGCTGGCCAACACCACCGGCGTCAGCAGCACCCAGTCCGACAGCGAGCGCACTGAGTTCTATTCGCGTGGCTTCTACATCGATAGCTACCAGTTCGATGGCCTGCCGACGCAGATGGTGCAGAACTGGAGCTACGGCGATTCCGGCCTGGACCTGGCGCTGTATGACCGCGTGGAAGTGGTGCGTGGCGCCACCGGCCTGCTGACCGGTGCCGGCAACCCGTCGGCGTCGGTGAACCTGGTGCGCAAGCACGCCGACAGCGCCGAACTGACCGGCAGCGTCTCGGTGAACGTCGGCAGCTGGGGCCGCACCCGCAGCACCGTGGACGTGACCACCCCGCTGAACAAGAGCGGTTCGGTGCGCGCCCGCGTGATCGGCAGCTACCTAGACACCGACGCGCAGATGGACCGCTACAACCAGCACAAGACGCTGGGCTACGCCGTCATCGACGCCGACCTGACCCCGGACACCCAGCTGAGCGTGGGCTACGACTACCAGCAGAAGCGCGCCAACGGCGCCACCTGGGGTGGTTTCCCGATGCTGTTCTCCGATGGAACCAGCACCGGCTACGACGAATCGTTCAATCCGAACCCGAGCTGGACCTACTGGGACACCACCAGCAAGCGCGCGTTCGCCACGTTGGAACACGCCTTCAACGATGACTGGAAAGTCCGCATCGGCGCCACCCACGACGAAACCAAGGCCGACGACAAGCTGTTCTACCCGGCCTACAACGACTGGGTCACCGGCGCTTCGTTCTTCGACAAGAACACCGGTGCCGGCATTTCGCCGTCGGCCGGCTTCTACAACACCGAACGCAAGGTCAATGCGGTGGACGGCTACTTCAGTGGCGCGTTCGAGCTGTTTGGCCTGAAGCACGAAGTGATGGGCGGCCTGAGCTACAACAAGCGCGAGTACGCCAACTACGGCGACTACCAGATCGGCGGCGCCGGCCTCGCCTGGGACCCCTTCTCCAGCTACCTGAACTGGAACGGCAACATCAGCGAACCGAACTGGAATCCGCTGGCCCTGGCCAGCGAAGGCACCATCACCCAGAAGGCCGCCTATGCTGCAGCACGCCTGTCGCTGGCTGATCCGCTGAAGTTGATCGTGGGCGCGCGCTACACCGACTGGAAGAGCGAAGGCGAAGGCGCCGACCGTTCGCACAAAGTCACCACCCCGTATGCGGGCCTGGTGTTCGACATCAACGACACTTACTCCACCTATGCCTCGTACACCGAGATCTTCCAGCCGCAGATGCTGAAGGACCGCAACGGCAGCTACCTGGACCCGGTGGACGGCAAGAGCTACGAAGTGGGCGTGAAGGGTGCCTGGTTCGACAACCGACTGAATGCCTCGGTGGCGGTGTTCCGCATCGAGCAGGACAACGTCGGCCAGTCCACCGGCGAGCCGGTCATCGGCGGCACCGGCGGCGAAACGGCCTACGTGGCCGCGCGCGGCACCGTCAGCCGTGGCTTCGAGTTCGAAGTGAACGGCGAACTGACGCCCGGCTGGAACGCTACCTTCGGTGCTTCGCGCTACGTGGCCAAGGACATCAACGGCGCCGACATCAACACCAACCTGCCGCAGACCGCGCTGAAACTGTTCACCAGCTACACCCCGCAGTCGCTGCAGGCACTGACCGTCGGCGGCGGCGCCAACTGGCAGAACCGCATCTACTACGCGGTGCCGGCTTACGGCCGCATCGAACAGAGCGGCTACGCCCTGGTCAGCGCCTTCGTGCGTTACCGCCTGTCGCCGGAATGGAGCGTGCAGGCCAACCTCAACAATCTGCTGGACAAGAAGTACTACTCGCAGATCACCGGTTACGGTGCGTACGGCGATGGCCGCAATGGCTCACTGACGTTCACCTGGGCGTTCTGATCAGACGCGGGGTACGACCGCCCCGCACCTGTAGAGCCGAGCCCATGCTCGGCTCAGAGAATCAGCCGAGCGCGGACTCGGCGCTACATCCGCAAGGCAGCGCCGGAACTGACCGGCGCTGCCCCCCTCACATCAGAACCGCAGGTCCGCGCGCAGGTACCAGTAACGACCGCGCGGGATGTCGTAGGTCGAAGCGTCATACCCGTTCAACGAGCACGACAGGCAGATCGGCGGATCCTTGTCGAACACATTGTTCAGGCCCGCGGTCAGCTGCAGCCCCTTCATCCAGTCGATCTTGTAGCCCACCTGCATGTCGTGGAAGGTGGTGGCCGAGAGCGTGTTGGTGCCGTCGGCCTGGTTGCTGCACACCGGGAATGCCACGGCATCGCCGCAGTTCTCGGTCAGCTCGGAGATGTGCCGCACCGTCCAGTTCGCACTCCAGCGATCCATCGTCCAGGCGATGCTGGCGTTGCTGGTCCACTCCGGAATGGAGCTGTCGGCCACTTCCACGCCCGGCTTCTGCGGCTGCTTCTGCCCGGCCGCGCCGGTGGCTTCGTAACGACCGACGAACGTGTTCTTCCAGGCCAGCTTGAACTGGCCGAAGGAGGTCTGCGGCAACGTCCAGAACAGGTCCACGTCCCAGCCGTCGGTCTTGATCGAGCCCAGATTGGTCAAGCGGTTGTTGAAGCTGCTGACCGCACCCGTGCTGGCGCGGGTGATGCCATCGCAGTACACCGGGTCGAGCGTGTCCACGCACAGGTCCAGCTGGGTCTGCGCGTTGATGGCCTGGATCGCACCATCGATGGCGTGGCGGTAGAAGGTCACCTCCACATCGAAGCGCTCCGACCACGACGCGTTGTTGCCGAACCACGGGCTCCACACGAAGCCGGTACTGAAGCTGCGCGAGCGCTCCGGTTCCAGATCACGATTGCCGCCGGTGGTCACCGAGATCTGCGAGTTGGCCTGCTGGAAGCCGGCCGGCACGCCCAGCGCGGCACAATTGGCGGCACTGCCACGCGGCGGCGTACCGCCCAGGCCCACCGAGCACGGATCGAACAGCTGCAGGTCGGCACGTGCGGCCGAGCCGTACAGTTCGCCAATGGACGGTGCACGGAAACCCTCGGCGTACGTGGTGCGCAGCACGAAGTCATCGGTCACCTGCCAGCGCAGGCCGTACTTGGGCGTGAACTCGCCACCGAAAGTGGAGTAGTCCGAATAGCGGCCGGCCAGGCTCAGGTCCAGCTTCTTGCCGAACGAGGAGTCGGCGAAGATCGGCACGCTCAACTCCAGGTAGGCCTCGTTGACGTCGTAGGAACCGGAGGTCGGCTGCGACGGCACGCCGTTGTAGTGGCCGATCACCGTCAGCGGATCCGGCTGGTACCAGCCCTCGTACTTGCGGTACTCGAAACCGGTGGCGAAGGACACCGGGCCGGCCGGCAGCGAGAACAGCTCGCTGGACAGGTTGGCGGTGAACAGGCTCAGCTCGTTCTGGCTGCGGTCGCGCACCACCGGCTGGATCCACTTCAGCATGTCCGGGGTGATCGAACCGACGCCACCGAAGATGTTCAACGGCACGCAGCCCGGGGTTGCCGCGCACACCGCCGGGTCACCCAGCGCCATGTTGACGTTGTAGATGTTGTAGCTGCCGTAGTTGGTCTGTTCGGCCTTGTTCTTGCTGTACATGCCGTTGACGTCCCAATACCAGCTGCGGTCGGCGGCCTGGAAGTTGCCGACCAGGCCGGTGGCCACGTAGGTCGTGTTGACCTCCTGCTTGAACACGCGCGCACCGCCTTCCACCGGGCGGCGGCCGATCAGGCTCATGTTGCCCGAGGACACCAGGTCGAAGCCGAACGGGTTGTACGGATTCAGGCGCGAGACCACGATGTTGTCGGCCAACGGATTGCCGGTGGCGCCATCGGGGCCGAAGAACAGCGGCTCGGGGCCGGCCTGGTTGGTCGACTCGCGGCGGTTGCCCAGTGCCTTGATGTACCACTGCACGTTGCCAGTGATGTCGAAGCGGAACTGGCCGAACAGGCCTTTGCGCTCGGACGGCGTGAGCACCATGTTGTATTCGGCGAAGTTGAAGCGGTCGGCGCTGGTGAAGCAGTGGTAGTCATCGCTGCGGTTGCAGCCGGCGCTGCCGTCATAGCGCGGGTTGGGCACGCCGCTGTTGGGCACGATGTCCTGCTCGGCACCGGTGTTGGGGTCGACGAAGGCGAAGCGGCCCTGTGGAATGCCGCCGCTGCCGAAGGCCAGGCCGGTACCGGGAATCGGGAAGCGCGACTGCTCGCGATCCTTGGCAAACACCGGGTCCTGCTTGGTCCAGCTGGCACCGAGGAACAGGCTGAAGCGATCACCGCTCTTGCCCCACGCCAGGTCCACGCCCTTCTGGGTGCCGTCGCCCTTGCTGTACTCACCATAGTTCAGGGTCACCTGCCCGCCATCGAAGTCGCGGCGGGTGATGATGTTGACCACGCCGGCGATGGCATCGGAGCCGTACAGCGACGACGCGCCGTCTTCCAGCACCTCGATGCGTTCGACGATGGCCAGCGGAATGGTGTTGAGGTCGGTGGCCGCACCGACACCCGATGCGGACGACTCGTTGACCCAGCGGATGCCGTCAACCAGCACCAGCACGCGCTTGGCACCGAGGTGGCGCAGATCGACTTGCGCCGAGCCGGCACCCACGCCACTGCCATCGGGCGGGAAACCGAAGTTACCGGACGAGTTGAACTTGGCGTTGAGCGCCGAACCGGAACCGGTGAGCTGCTGCAGCACTTCGCCGATCGAGGTCAGGCCGGTGCGTTCGATATCACCGCGGGTCAGGGTCTGGATCGGCACCTGGCCCTCCACCTCAGCGCGCTTGATGCGGGTACCGGTGACTTCCACCGCATCCAGGTTGGTGGTGGATTGTGCAGCGGCACCCAACGGTGCCAGGGTCATCACGCACAGCGCGACGGCAACCGCCAAAGGGCGGTGGTGCAGGTGATTCATTCGCTCTCTCTCCAAAGGAATGTCGGGACATGGGCTGCCGCACCCCCCTGCATGGCGGCAGCGTCTCCTTTGTAAACAAGCGGTAAAAATCACGGCGTGACGATCGACACTCTTTCACGCGGAATTGACGCAATTGACGGCCATTTGCGTCAAATGGGGGCCGTTTAGAACCGGACGGTAATGTTCCTCCGCCTTCGCTTTGATGCTGGCCGCGACAGCGCGCGCCGGAAACTGCCGCGCGCATGAAAGTGCCTTTGCCGAACCATTTCAGGAATATTCTGAAATTCCTTCATTCAGAAGGCCCGGTTGATCGACCCGGTGCAGACTCGCATCTCCAGCCATTCGCGAGAGGATCGATCATGAAAGCACTAACTGCCGTGCCGAGCGTCATGATGGTGATCACGCTGCTTCTTCCTCTGGCAGGTGAATCGAGGGCAGGCGGCGTGATCGAGTGCAACAACTGCCTCTCTCCCAGCGATGCGGCCTCGGCCTCAGGAGAGGGGTTGACGGTTGTGGTGGATTTCGAGAGAGCCGAGTTGACCGCTTTCGACGTTGAACATGCCCCTGAGATCGGAAGGTGGCGAGCACATCCGACCCCGGTTCCGGCGCAGATTGAGATGGCTTTTCTGCGGATCCTGGACGCGACACTGTCAGCAGGGCAAGCGCCGCTCATGCAGCAATTACCGCATGAGCGGCAGTGAGGCAACGCTCTATCGCACGAAGGCAATCCGCTCCATGCCGGTCGCCTCGGCCGCAGCCAATATCCTCGCCATGCCTTCGTACTCGGCCGCGGGATCGGTGGCGATGCGCAGTTCCGGCAGGTTGCCGACATTTTCGTCCACCTGCGCCTGCAGGCGCGCCTGCAGATCGTCGATGACCATCGGCTGGCCATCCCAGCTCAGCTGGTTCGAGGCATCCAGGCGCAGCTCGATCGGAGGCGGCGGTTCGGGACGGTCGACCACCCGATCGGTGGCCTGCGGCAACTGCACCGCAATCGGCCGGGCCACGATGGGCGCGGTCACAATGAAGATGATCAACAGCACCAGCATCACATCCACCAGTGGCGTGACATTGATGTTCGCCAGCGGGCCGCTTCTTCCTGCGCTACTGAACGCCATGTGCCGCTCCCTGCAGCCGGGCCGTTCGCCCAAGGCCGACGTTACGACGCCTGCGACCCCGTGCGGCAGGGGCCTGCGCGGATTCATTCAGCTGTCGTTGCCGACGCCGGGCGTGCACGCAATGCGAAACTGAATTCAGCCACTGCCCGCTATGCTGCATGCCATGACCCGACGCACTTCGACCGCCCTGTCCCTGCTGCCCTTGGCCACCACGCTGCTGATCGGCTGCGCCAATGCCCAGTCCCTCGATGCCCAGAACGCGCAGCTGAAAGCCGCGATCGCAGCCGCCGAACGCGGCCAGTACGATCCTGGCCAGGCCGCTGCGCTCAGCCGTCATCCGGCCTATGGCTGGCTGGAGTACGCCAACCTGCGGCGCAACATCGACAGCGTCGATACCGCGCAGGCCCAGGCCTTCCTCAAGCGCTACGACGGCCAGGCCGTGGCCACCACCTTCCGCAGCGTGTGGCTGCCCTCGCTCGCACGCCGCCAGGACTGGCCCACCCTGCTCGCCAACTGGGTGCCCACCGACAACGCCGGCCTGCGCTGTGCGCAGCTGACCGCGCGTCAGGTGACGGGCAAGGTCGATCCGCAGTGGATCAGCGAGGCGCAGGACCTGTGGCGCAAGAACGGCAAGTCGCTGCCGGACGGCTGTGATGCCGTTTTCGCCGTGCTGCAGGCGCAGGGTGGCCTGAGCGACGCCCTGCGCTGGGAACGCATCGATGCCGCCGCCGATGCCCAGCAACCGGCGGTGATGCGCAGCGCCGCACGCGGCCTGCCCGCCGCCGACCTGGCGCTGGCGAACAATTACGCCGCCTTTGTCGACAAGCCCAACGCCAGCGCGTTGAACTGGCCTCGTAACGAGCGCAGCCGGCGCATCGCCACCGATGGCCTGGCCAAGCTGGCCAAGGCCGACCCCGGCGCCACCGAGCAGCAGCTGCCGCAGTACGCCCAGGCGCTCGGCCTGAGTGCCGACCAGCAGGGCCAGGTGCTGTACCAGATCGCGCTGTGGACGGTGGCCTCCTACCTGCCCGATTCGGCACGCCGCCTCAACGCGGTGCCGGAGTCGGCCTATGACGAACGCCTGCACGAGTGGCGCGTGCGCGAAGCGATGTCGCGCGGCGACTGGCCGGCGGCGCTGACCGCGATCCGCAAGATGGGCAGCAAGCAGCGCAGCGACCCGCGCTGGCGCTACTTCGAAGGCCGCATGCTGGAGAAGACCGGCCAGGCCCAGCAGGCGCAGCCGCTGTTCCGCGAAGCCGCACGCGCACCGACCTTCCACGGTTTCCTGGCCGCCGACAAGCTGCAGCAGGGCTACACCCTGTGCCCGTGGAAGCCGAACGACAGCGCGCAGGCACAGGCAGCGGTCGCGCGCGACCCGGCCATCCAGCGCGCGATGGCGCTGTACCAGATCGACCGCGCCGGTTGGGCCGTGGCCGAATGGAACAGCGCGCTGTCGCGCTTCGACGACACCCAGCGCCGCCTCGCCGTGCGCGTGGCGCAGGACAACGGCTGGTTCGACCGCGCCGTGTTCGCGCTCGGCAAGCAGCCGCAGGAACAGCGCCTGTATGACCTGCGCTTCCCGCTGCACCACGACGCCACCATCCGCCGCGAGTCGGCACGCAACGCGATCGATCCGGCCTGGGTGGCGGCGGAGATCCGTGCCGAGAGCACGTTCACCCCGCGCGCGCGCTCGCCTGCCAACGCCATGGGCCTGATGCAGGTGCTGCCGGCCACCGGTGCCAGCGTCGCCAAGTCGATCGGCCTGACCGGCTACGGCGGCGCCGACAGCCTGTACGACCCGGACACCAACATCGCCATCGGCACCGCCTACCTGCGCCAGCTGATGAACAAGTACGACGGCCTGCCGTACGTGACCATCGCCGCCTACAACGCGGGGCCAACGCCGACAGCACGCTGGCAGAGCCAACGCCCGGGCTTCGATCCGGATCTGTGGATCGAGACCATCAGCTACAAGGAAACCCGCGAGTACGTCGCCCGCGTGCTGGCCTTCAGCGTGATCTACGACTGGCGCCTCAATGGTGATGCGCTGCCGCTGAGCGACCGCCTGATGGGCCGCCTGGTGGACAAGCGCAAGAAATTCAGCTGCGCGGCCGACGCTGAGCAGGGCGGCGATTGATCGCACTGCGGTCGTGCCGGCTTCTGGCTGGCACGACCTGGTAGCCATTTCCCGGGGAGGGGAACGCAATGAGCCTGTTGGCCTGGATCGGGATATTCGCCGCCTGGAGCCTGTTCGCCACCTGGGTACTGCGCTGGGGTGGCGCGGCCTGGATGGAAGGCTGGAAGTCGCTGGCCTTCGTCGACAGCTGGGGCAGCCTGTGGGACGAAGCCCAGATCAAGCTGTACGTCCTCTGCCTGTGGATCGTCTACGGCCTATGGTTCCTGGCCGGCCTGTTCGTGCCGGAGTGGCGCGGCCTGCCGTGAGGCCTCAGCATCGGTCGTGCCGGAACATCTGCGCCGGCCATGCGATCATCCCCCCATGAAGATCTATCTTGTCGGCGGCGCCGTACGCGACCGCCTGCTGCAGCGCCCTGCCGGCGACCGCGACTGGGTGGTGGTCGGCGCCACGCCCGCGCAGATGGAAGCACAGGGCTACACCGCAGTCGGCCGTGATTTCCCGGTGTTCCTGCACCCGAAGACCGGTGAGGAATACGCACTGGCGCGCACCGAGCGCAAATCCGGCCGCGGCTATCGCGGCTTCGTGGTCGATGCCGATCCGGCGGTGACGCTGGAAGAAGACCTGCAGCGCCGCGACTTCACCATCAATGCGATTGCCTGCGACGAAGACACCGGCACGCTGGTCGATCCCTATGGCGGTGTCCGTGACCTGGAACAGCGCGTGCTGCGCCATGTCGGGCCGGCCTTCGTCGAGGATCCGCTGCGCGTGCTGCGCGCGGCGCGCTTCATGGCCCGTTTTGCACCACTGGGCTTCAGCGTCGCCGAAGAGACCATGGCACTGATGCGCGAGGTTGCCGCCAGCGGCGAGCTGGACGCGCTGGTGCCCGAACGCGTCTGGCAGGAACTGCGCAAGGCGCTGGTCAGTGAGCGGCCCTCCGCCTTCCTGCGCACGCTGCACGATGCGCAGGCACTGGGCCCGATCCTGCCCGAACTGGAAGCACTGTACGGCGTACCGCAGCGTGCCGAATTCCACCCGGAAGTCGACACCGGCATCCACCAGGAAATGGTCAGCGACATGGCCGCGAAGCTCGCCCCCGGCGATGACCTGGTCGGCTTCGCTGCCCTCACCCACGATCTCGGCAAGGGCCTGACCCCGCCGGAGGAATGGCCGCGCCACATCATGCACGAGCAGCGCGGCATCAAGCCGTTGAAGGCACTGTGTGCGCGGTTGAAGATTCCAGCCGAGCACCAGCAGCTGGCTGAAGCGGTGTGCCGCGAGCACTTGAACGTGCATCGCATCGACGAACTGCGCGATGCCACCGTGCTGGAACTACTGGGCCGCTGTGATGCGCTGCGTCGGCCGGAGCGCGTGGCGCGCATCGCACTGTGCTGCGAAGCCGACAAGCGCGGCCGGCTCGGCTTCGAGGACGCCGACTACCCGCAGGGCGAAACGCTCAAGCGCCTGCACCAGGCGGCGCTGTCAGTGCAGGCACGTGATCTGGATACCACGCACCTGAAGGGGCCGGCCATTGGCGAGGCGCTGGCCAAGGCGCGGGTGAAAGCCATCGCCGCCGCCCGCTGAAGCACCTGGTGATGCCGGCTGCTGGCCGGCACCGATCGCCCGTCTATCGACGACGCTTACGCGAGAAGTGGTCGACAGCATGAGCACCCAACAAGATGGGTTGCATCAAGAGGAACAGCCATCCACCCAATCGGAGCGTCTCCACCGGATTGAACCGGGTGATGAACGCAGCTACCAGTGCCAAACCCGCAACAAGGCCGATCTCATAGACCCACAGCGATCGGTTAGAACGCCTGCCCACGATGCTCCTCTCCATTGAACAGGACGCACTTGCAAGCCATCGCCGCCGTCCGGCACCACGGGTAGTGCCGGCCGTTGGCCGGCAACCACGCAATCGCTGGATTCAGTGCGCCATGCCGCGGGTAATCGCCGCCGCACGCTGCTTCAGCTGGGCCACGGCATCGGGAATCATCTCCATGCCCACGTCCAGGCCCGGGTTCAGCACCAGGCCGACGCCGTCGCCGATACCGGCCAGCAGCGCGTGCACCGCGATCGGCATGGCATGCGCAAACTGCGGCAGCTGCTCGTGCCACAGGCCCGCGCGCTCGGGGGCAGTGAACACCGCGAACATCGGCTCACCGCTCTCGCTGGTCAGCACCAGCGGCGAGATGCTCTCGTCCCAGGCGCCATCTTCGCCGATGGCCTTGTCCAGCAGCACGAACGCCGTCGAGGTCAGCAGGCCGTCGAGGAACTGCGCTGCGGTCAGCGTACCGTCCTGGGCCTGCAGCAGGCGCACCTCGAGGTCGTTGAGGGGTTCGAACGGGGTGTCGTGGTCCATGGTCGGTTCCGGTACGTGGTTGCAGGCTGCAACTTTAACAGGCCGGGAGTGAGGCACGGCAGCGTATCGGCAGGGGCTTCAGCGGCCGATGAGACTTTCTGCGGGAATGCCCAGGTTGCGGTGAAGCTTCCGGATCATTTCAAGAGTCAGACCGCGCTTGCGATTCAACACTTCATAGACACGGTTGAGCTGGCCGATGGAGGGCACCAGATCCTTCACGGTCAGACCGCCCTGCTCCATGCGGAAGCGGATTGCATCGATAGGATCTGGCGGCTCGATCGGGTAGTGCTTCGCTTCGTAGGCTTCAACCAGCGTTACGAGAATTTCAAATCGATCGCCATCCTCGCTGCCCAGCTCCGGCTCGTTGTCGACATAGAACGAAATCTCGCGCAGCGCGTTTTCGTAGTCGCTTTCCGTACGGATGGGATGGATGTTCATAGAAGCTCCACAGTGTCGGCATCGATCCGGTCGTACTCGGCGTGGGTGCTAATGAACTTGATGTAGACCACTTGAAACCTGTAACCCACAGCGACGATGAGCCGGTAGCTGTTGCCCTTTATGTTGAACACCACACGACTGTTGGCCACGAAACTTGCGCTTGCGTAACGTTGGCGTACGTCATGCGGTGTGTCCCAGACGGCGTGCCTCACTTCGTCATACCAGGACCTCAGCGCTGCTTCCGAATCAGGGTGACGTTCCCAGAATCGTTTCAGCGTCGCCAAAGCAACCACTTTCATTCGGACATCCTAGTCCCAGTATGGGACATAAGCAACCGTTTCATCTTCATCAGCGGCCGATGTATCCGTGTCGCCACAGCCAGCCCAGCGCAGCCAGCCCGGCCACCACCACCAGCATCAACGGCAGGCCGAAGCGGTGCCGCCACGGGATCGGTACCCCGCCCAGCTGCTGGTCCATGGTCTCGGTATCCAGCACCCAGCCGTGCTCGCAACGGGTACAGGCCAGTTCGTAGCGGCGCTGGTAGGTGAAGCCGAACAGCAGGTCGATGCGCGCCATCTTGTAGCGCAGCTGCGGCGCGAATTCGGTTTCGGTCTGGCAGCGCAGGCAGTGGTGGGCTTCGGTGGGGCCGACGATCAGCACCCGTTCCTGTTGGCCGATCAGGATCATGACCGGGTGCCCTGGCAGGCGGGCTGGGCCAGCAGCCAGGCTTGGGCGGCGGCCACGGTGGCGGCGTCCCCCTCGACGCGCTGGTCGGGCTCGATCTTCAAGCCATCACCACGATCATTGCGGTCCCGCATCACGCTGGTGGTCAGCAGCAGCGCGCTGCCATCAGCCAGCGGCCGCATCACGTTGGCGGTGGACAGCCCCGAGGTGGGTTGGCCGAAACTGCGCGTCTGCGGCCGACCGCGGAAGGAAAGTACGGTGGCCTCTCCGGAGCTGGCAGTGCGCGGCCCGGTCAGCACGGCGACGGGCGCGCCCGGATGTTTTAGCAGATAGCCGGGCCCACCAAGATCGATCCGCACGCGACCGCCAAGACGCACACTGGACGAGGTCAGCTGCCAGAGCGACGGTCCATCTGCGGCAGCGAAGGAACCCACGTTCTCGTCGGCGCTGGGCGTGACGCGCAACAGCGGCGCCACGCCCAGCAGCATCGGCCACATGTTGCCACCGGTGTTGCCGCGCAGATCGACAATCCAGCCGCAGCGGCTGCCGTTGTCCTGGTCATCGATGATCGCCTGCCAGCGCTTGGCACGCTCCTTCATCTGCTGGTGCGCCGTGGGGCTCTGCATGACACCGTAGCCCTCGATCTGTACCCGGCCGATGCGCGGGTCAAGCGCTTCGGCCGGGGCCGTCGTTGCTTTCTGGACCGCTGTTGCTGCGCCATTGGCGCGCGCCAGGCGTTCTGCCTTCGCCTGCAGCTGCTTTGCGCTGATCCAAGCCCCGTGCCCGCCGGAACTGCGGCCGATGGCCTGCCGGAGCACCGCGCGGGCCTCAGCCGGGTCGTTCTGCGCCGCCTTCAGGCGCGTGCGGATGGCCCGCCAGTCCACGCGGTCGCGGTACAGCGATTCCTTCTCCAGCATGTCCAGCAACTGGGCCTGTGCCTGTGCTGTCGGCAGGTCGATGGCGTCTGGTGCCACGGCCTGTGCGGTGGTGCAGAACAGGGCGCCGAGTGCAGTGGCCATCACGCGGAGATCAATAGACATTCGACGTTCCTTCGTCGTGAGCAGGTACCGCAGCATACGCGCTTGCCGCCGCCGTTGTGTGTCGGCTTTGGCACTCCCCATGCGGGGCATGATTTACAACTTTGCTCATGTCGTTGCTCGAGTGAAAGCGCGAAGGTGGCTGCGCCAACGTACTTTGCGCTGGCCGGGATTGGCGTCCTGAATCAAACATCGAAGCGATCGATTTGCCGCATCAACGGCAATCGCGACAATGCACCGGCTTGCCCATGGCGGGCGGTGCGTGGGGATCCTCGTGATCCGTCGGCTTTTTTCGCTTTGATTTTGACCGGCACGCCAACCCGCACCGCCCGCCACCTTGCATCCCGCAGGTGGCCTTGCCTTGTGAGGTTGCTGCCATGAACACGCCCTACCCCGCCTATCCACGCCTGTAGGCGCTGCTCGGCGCTGCACTGCCCGGCCTGCAGCTGTCCACTACGGCCGCCGAAGCGCTGGAAGATGCGCTCACCGAAGCCAACGAACAGGCGCCGCCGTCGGCGTTCTTCGCCCGGTTGCGCGGCATCGCACACAGCCACGGAGCCGACGGCCAGGCGTGGCGCGAGCGGCAACTCAGCGAGGCGCGCGGCCGGGAACTGGCCGAGGCGACGCGCTGTCTTGCCGCATTGTCCGCCTGCGGCGGTGTGTTGCTGGCCGCACAATCGGCGCGCGACATGGATGACGCGCAGGCACAGTGTCCACCGCAGGTGGAGGAAGGGTTGCTACATGCGGTGGTGGTGTTGGCCGATCATGCCGGGGCGCTGGTGGAACCGGATGCTTGCGCACCGCTGTTGTAGAGCCGAGCCTATGCTCGGCTGCGCGGAGGTCATGGCGCCGGTAGGATTCGTGCCGACCAAGGTCGACACCCACCGGAACGAGTCATGACATCCGTACCGCGCGCTACCAGTCCGCGCGCAGGCCGATGTTGCCTTCGATGATGCGGCGCTTCTCGTTGCGGTCACCGCCCAGCTCGCGCGTGTAGTCGGCCACCGCGTACGCGCTGATGGTGCGGTTGAAGCGCCCGACCACACCCACGCCGGCTTCGAGCGCCCGCGAGCGCTGCGAATTGACGATCACGTCGCCGTCGAAACGGATGCGGTCCTCGCCGGAACGACCATGCCAGTAATTCAGCTTGAAATACGGCTGCCAGCCGTTGTCGGCCAGCTGGTAATCGCCGGCCAAACGCAGGCCCACACGGCCGGTCCAGGCGTTGTCGTTGTCGAAGCGCACGCTCGATACTTCATCGCGACGGTCATCCAGCGAAGTGCGCTGCCAGATCACCTGCACCTGCGGTTCCAGCCACCATGCGGACTGCCCGACGTGCAGCAGCGGCTTGCCGGCCTCCACCGACACGCTGGTGCCGTCGCCGCTCAGGCCGAAGCCGAGCCCGCGCGAGGAACGCACGCGGCCGTCGTAGCGGCTCTGCATCGCCACGGCGTCGATGTAGCCACCGCTGCTGTCGGTGAACGTCCAGTACAGGCCCACGTGCTTGTCGTCCAGGCGGTTCTGGCCCACCTGTACGTTCTCCCAGCCCAGTGCCAGGCCGGTGGTCTTGCCCTGCGCGCGGGTGCGGCCGACGAACACGCCGATCTGGTTGCGGTGGTTGTCCGACGCCGCGGCCCACACGTCGAGGCCGGCCTGCAGGCCCATTACATCGCCATCAAAGCCGGGCTGCGCATCGCCCTTCCAATGGATCTCGCTGCTCTGCCCCACCAGGCGGCCCCAGGCGGTGCGGAATGCGCCCTGGTTGTACAGCAGGCGCTGTTCGCCCTGCCGCTCGTGGAAGGTACCGAGGCTGGCCAGCGAGGTCTCGCGCAGCAGCGGCGGCACCACGGCATAGGCGGCGGTTTCCACGCGGTACAGCGGTACCACCGCGTCTTCGGCCGGGCGTGCACCCGGCGTCGGCGGTGCACCGGTACCGGGCAATGCACCGCCGGCCACGGGCACATCCGGCACCGCCGGATCGCTGGGCGGTGCCACCGGCGCCGGTTCCGGCGGCGGTGGTGGTGGTGCGGTCTCGCCTGCGGTCAGGTCCGGATCGGTGGCGCCTTCGGGCGGCGGTGGCGGCGCCGGGGTAATGGGAGGCGGTGGTGCCACCGGCGGCGTCAGCGGCGGCGGGGTGGCACTGCCACCACCGTTGGGTGCCGGCGTCGGGCCGGTCACCAGCGTCGAACGCAGGTACCAGTTCTCGCTGGTACCGGCACTGACACCGCCCTTGAACAGGAAGTACTCGTAGGCACCGGCCGCGACCGGTGCGAACAGCGAGAACGCGCCCGGCGCGGTGCGGCCACCATTCAAGGCCTGCACCACCAGGATGCCATCGGCCAGCGTGGCCGCGCCGCTGCCACCGGCATTCAGCACGCCGATGCCGGTGGTTCCGGTGGCGGTACCGCCATCGATCACCAAGCGATCGCTGGGTGAGTTGTCCGCGCCCAGCACGGTGCGCAGGTACAGGCCACCACCGTCACCGCGGTAGTTGCCACGCACGGTGAACACATCGCCGGCGCCGGTACCGGTCAGGTCGATGCGCCCGGCATTGACCATCTCCACCAGTGCAGCACTATTGAACGGGCGGATGGCATGGCCGCCACTGCCCGCGTAGACGGTGCTGGTGTCGTCCACCGTGAGCGTACCGGTGCCGGTTGCGCTGTCGCCCAGCACCAGGTCGCCATCGAAGCTCAGCTCCGTGCTGTTGGCCAGGCTGATCGCCTCCCAGTTCTGGAAGCGGCCCACGCCTGCGGTCTTGACGTTGCTCAGGTTGAGCTGGTCGATGCCACTGCCCCCGTCGAACAGCGGCACCGCACCCAGGTTGCCCTGGTTGAGGTTGCTGAGGTTGGCCACGTCGTTGTCCGGGCCCATGTCGATCGCACCGTAGACGATGCCACCGCCGTTCCAGTTGAAGGTGTCATCGCCGGTGCTGAGCAGTACCTGCCCTCGCACGGTGCCGTCGGTGATGGTCACGCTGTCGTTGCCGCCGCTGACGCTGATGTTGCCGCCGATGTAGGCCGTGCCCGAAATGATGATGGTGTCGGTGTCGAAGCCGGTCACCACGTTGCCATCCACGGTGCCGCCGGACTGGTCCCACAGGTTCTTGTCCAGCTTCATGTTGACGCGGCCGATGCGGCCAGCGGTCATCCAGGCCTGGTCGCCATCCTCGAACGCGCCGATGATGCGACCACCGCTCATGCGGAAGGTATCGATGTTGTCGCCCTGCTGCAGCGCGCCGATCGTGCCGCCACTCATGACGAAATCATCGCGGCCACTGCCCTGCGCTACCAGGCCGGTGACGGTGCCGCCGGTGACGGTCATCTGGTCATCGCCACTGCCCTGGTCGACGCTGTCGATGGTGCCATTGCCCAGCAACAGCACGTCGTTGCCATCCCCTTGCAGGACACCGCCGCTGATGCTGCCGGCCTGCATGTCCAGGCGGTCGTTGCCTGAATCGAACTGTACGCCGGTACGCCCACTGATCGTTCCGCGGTTGACCAGCACGCTGTCGCCCGCACCGACGAACTGCAGCGCGGTGTTGTTGCCGGTGCTGATGCTGCCCGAATTCTCGACACGGCTGCCGCCACCGAGCTGGACCGCCACACCCCCCACCGAACTGATCGCGCCCTGGTTGGTCAACAAGTGACCACTTGCACCGACCAGGGTAACGGCCGACGCCCCACCGCTCTGCTGCAACTGGGCACCGCTGGCGACGTTGACGGTGATGCCCGCTTCGCCGCTGGCCGAGATGGGCACCGTCTGCGGATTCGGCGCGTTGGCGTCGCAGGTGACCGTCTGGCCGGCGACCGGAGCGACGGTGCTGCAGCCGGCCCAGGCGGCGCTGGCGGTCAACAGCACCATGGACGGGACTGCCAGTGCCTGAAGCATGGAAACGGTGAGGCGGCGCGGACGGAAAGCGCGCGGGACGGCACGGGTCATACAGTCCTCCTGGACAGGGAATCAGGAACTGCAAATGCACGCTGCTGCGTGTGCAGTCTGCCGTCATGTGAACCGTTTCGATAGGTGAACTTGCGTGCGGGAAATCACACTTCGGATATGAAATCGCCGGGCCCTCACGCCAATGTGATGTGGCTGAAATCGTTCATTTTTTCTGGGCGTTGGGAGCCGCACATGCGTGGATGCCGTTGGCGGATCGGGTCAGGGCCCTTTCCTGCGGAACGGGGTCCGACCCCGGGACTGCTCAGATCTTCAAGTAGATCTTCCGACGGTCCAGCCACCAGGCCACGCCCCACCACAGCGCGACAAACGCCAGTGCCTGCAACATCGACGCCAGCTCCAGCGCACCCGGCATCGCGTTGGCCAGCTGCTGCCAGATCCAGCCCCAGGCACCGCTGGCCATCAACGCCACCGACATCACCGAGGCCCCCAGATACGCGGTGATCGCATTGACGCCGAAGCGCCGGCCCAGCGCCGGCCATCCCTTCAGGTCGATCAGCACGTGGCCCAGCCACAGCGCCAGCGCGGCCAGGCCGCCGGTCCACAGCGCGTAGCTGGGCGTCCACAGCTGCTTGTTCAACGGCAGCACCCCGGCCAGCAGCAGGCCCAGCACGGCGGTCGCCACGCCCAGCCCGGCCAGTGCCGTCGAACGCCCGCTGCGCAGCAGGCCACCGGCCAACAGGCCGAGCACGGTACTGGCCAGTGCACCCAGCGTGCTCAGCAATCCTTCCGGGTCATGGCCGAGGCCGGTATCGGCATGCCATTGATAGATCCACGGTGCGAACAGCGTGGTGTCCAAGCGGCTGGCCGGGTTGGTCCACGGCGCCAGGTCACCCATGCCGAGCAGCAGCATCGTGTACCCCACCAGCAATCCAACAAGCACGCCGGCCTGCATGCGCGGCCGTGCATACACCGCCAGCACGCCCACCAATGCCGCGCACACGGCGATCCGTTGCAGCACGCCCCAGATGCGGAAGTGGTGCGTATGCAGCGCCCACCAGATCAGCAGATGCAACAGCACGCCGGCCACCAGGATGCGGAGTGCGCGCTCCAGCACGCCGCGCGCCAACACCGGGCGTGCGGCGGCATCCAACGCGCGCGGTGCCACGCTGAAGGCCATCGACACGCCCACCAGGAACAGGAAGAACGGGAACACCAGGTCGGTGGGCGTGCAGCCATGCCATTCCGAATGGCGCAGCGGCGCGAACACTGCACTCCAGTCGCCTGGATTGTTGACCAGCAGCATCGCCGCCACGGTGATGCCGCGCAGGGCATCGATCGAGCCCAGACGGCGTGGCGGCGTACTGTTCATCAGGCGGCCTCGTACTGACCTGCAATCCAGGTGCCACGCACCTGCAGGGCGTCATCCAGCAGCACCAGGTCGGCCTGGTAGCCCTCGGCGATGTGGCCCAGGCGGTCGTCGACGTTGAGGAACTGTGCCGGGTAGGTCGAGGCCATGCGCGCGGCCTCGGCCAGCGGCTGGCCCAGCAGCTGCACGGTGTTGCGCACCGCCGTGGCCATGTCCAGCGCAGAACCGGCCAGCGAACCGGCGGCATTGCGCACCACGCCATCGATGGCGGTGATGGTTTCGCCATACAGCACGTAGCTTGGATCGTCGGCACCGACCGGCGGCATCGCATCGGTCACCAGCAGCAGGCGACCGCGCGGCTTGGCCGCCAGCGCCACGCGCAGGCTGGCCGGATGCACATGCACGCCATCGACGATGATGCCAATCCAGCTGTCGCGGTCTTCCAGCGCAGCGCCCACTGCGCCAGGCTCACGGCCCTGCAGCGGCGACATCGCGTTGTACAGGTGGGTGAAGCCGCGTACGCCGGCATCCAGGCCGGCGCGGATCTCTTCGTACGTGCCTGCGGTATGGCCGGCGGCCACGATCACGCCACGTTCGACCAGCGCACGGATGGTTTCCAGTGGCACGCGCTCCGGCGCCAGCGTCAGCAGCGTCACGCCGTTGTCCAGCGACGCCGCCAGCGCGATCTCTTCTTCGTCCGGCACGCGGAACTTGCTGGCATCGTGCGTACCCTTGCGCGCCGGCGCGATGTAAGGCCCTTCCAGATGGATGCCGATCACGCCCGGCACGCCCTGCGCGATCGCCTCGCGCATCGCACCGATGGCTTCGCGCATCACCGCCACGTCATCGCTGATCAGCGTGGGCAGCATCGCGGTGGTACCGAAACGACGATGCGCCTGCGCAATGGTGCGCAGCGCCGCCACGTCCGGCGTGTTGTTGAACAACGCGCCGCCACCGCCATTGACCTGCACGTCGATGAAGCCGGGCAGCAGCCAGCCACCGCCCAGGTCTACCTGCTCGGCAGCGGGACCCAGCTGTGGTGCGGCGTCGGGCAGCAGCGCGCTGATGCGACCGTTTTCGATCACCACGGCCAGATCGTCGCGGAACTCATCGCCTGCCAGGATGCGGGCATTGCGCAGCACGGATGCCATCACACGGTCTCCGTCACCTTGTTCAGGTGCGGCGGCAGGTCCGGGTTGAAGCCACGGCGCAGCGCCAGCGCGTTGATCGCGCGATAGAAGCTCTGCACGGTCAGCAGCGGTGCGCACAGCGGGTGTGGCGCGGGCGCCACCGGCAGGTTGCCGCCGGCACCGGCCAGCCACACCTGCGCGCCGCGCGAAGTGAACTCCTCGACCACCGCTCGGGTGCCGGCACCGGTTTCATCGGGCTGCGCGAAGGCCAGCACCGGGAAGCCACGGTCGACCAGTGCCATCGGGCCATGCTTCACTTCGGCCGAGCTGTAGGCTTCGGCGTGCAGGCTGCAGGTTTCCTTGAACTTCAGCGCCGCTTCCTGCGCCGCACCCAGGCCCAGGCCACGGCCGAGCACGAACAGGTTGGTGGCCTCGACCAGGCCTTCGGTCACCGCGCTCCAGTCGCACTGCCAGGCTTCACGCATCGCGTCCGGCAGCAGGTCCAGCGCGTTGCGCAGGCTGCTGTCCTGCTTCCAGTAGGCGGCCAGCTGCAGCAGCGCCGCCAGCGAGGCCAGGTAGCTCTTGGTTGCCGCCACGCTCTTTTCGGCACCGGCATGCAGCGGAATGACCGTGTCGGCCAGCTGCGCCAGCGGCGAATCCTCGACGTTGACCAGCGCGATCACGCGTGCGCCAGCGGCCTTGGCCGCCTCGGCGTTGCGCAGCAGGTCCGGGCTCTTGCCCGACTGCGAAATGACGATGAACAGCGCACCGCGCAGCTGCAGCGGTGCGGCATAGACCGAGCCTACCGACGGCGACGCGGAGGCGACCACCAGGCCCAGTTGGGTTTCCAGCAGGTACTTGCCGTAGGTGGCGGCATGGTCGGAGCTGCCGCGTGCACAGGTGACCACGAACGGCGGCGGCGCGGCGCGCAGGCTGGCGGCCAGGGTTTCCATGGTGGCGTGGTTGCGCGAGAACTGGCGGGCAACCACGTCGGCCGCTTCAGCGGCCTCGGCGAACATCAGGGTGGCGGTGGGGTCTGACAGCGACATGGCAGGCTCAGGCAGGATCGGAAGGAAGGGAGCGTGCGCCGGCCGGGCGCATCGGCGCGGTCGAACCGCGCACCACCAGTTGCGGCACGAAGCCCTGGTTGTGCAGCGGTGCCGGCGCATCGTCGTAGGCGTCGCTGCGCAGTTGTGCGATCAGCAGGCGCGCGGCATGGCGGGCGATGTCCTCGGTGGCCTGCTTGGCGGTGGTCAGCGGCGGCCACGACTGGCGCGAGAACGGGCTGTCCTCAAAACCGGCGATGGACAGGTCGTACGGCACGTTCATGCCGGCCGACTTGGCGGCGGCCAGCACGCCGGCAGCGATTTCGTCGTTGGAACCGAAGATGGCGGTGGGCGGTTCGCGCAGCGCCAGCAGGCGGCGCGCCCCACGGAAACCATCATCGAAGGTGTAATCGCCCTGCACCACCAGGTGCTTGTCCACGGTCATGCCGTAGTCCTTCAGCGCGGCTTCGTAACCGGCGTAGCGTTCGCCCGAGGAGCGGTGCGAGCTGCCGCCCCAGAGGAAGCCGATGCGCTGGTGGCCCAGCTGGATCAGGTGCTCGGTGATCTCGTAGGCCGCCTCGCGGTCGTCGACGAACACGCAGGCGCCGTCGGCCGGATCTTCAGTGGCGGCGATGATGCGCACCAGCTTGATGCCACGCGCGGTCAGCGCCTGGATCAGGTCGCGGCGCTCGGACATCGGCGCGGTCAGCACCAGCCCGGCCAGGCGCGAGCGCTGCACCCAGTCGGCCAGTTCATCGGCCAGCAGCGGCGAGCTCGAATCACAGGGATGGATCTGCAGGCCGAAGCCGGTCTCGCGGCACGCGGCCAGTACGCCGTTCTGCACGCCGATGATGTGGTACGGGTTCGGGTTGTCGTAGACCAGCCCGATCACGAAGGTAGTGCCGCTGCGCAGGTTGCGCGCGGACGGATCGGGCTCGTAGTCGAGCTCGGCGATGGCACGCAGCACCCGCGCACGGGTGGCCTGCATCACCGAGGGCTCGTTGTTGATCACCCGCGAGACCGTCTTCAGCGAGACCTTGGCCTTCTCCGCAACGTCCTTGATGGTCGCTCTGCGCATGGGTTTTCCCTGGGGTTGGCTGCCGTCCATCATCGCCGATCAGGCCTTGTCCTGCGGCAGGCCGGCACGATGGCCGATCACCGAGTAGAACAGGATGTACAGGTAGCACGGCACCATCAGCAGCACGAACACCAGCTGGAAGTCGATGTGCTGCTTGAGCACGGCGAACAGCTGCGGAATGATCGCGCCGCCGGCGATGCCCATCACCAGCAGGGCCGAGCCGGTCTCGGTGAAGCGGCCCAGGCCGCGGATCGCCAGCGGGAAGATGGCCGGCCACATCATGGCGTTGGCAAAGCCCAGCAGCGCCACGAAGGCCACCGAGACGTAGCCGTGCGTAGCCCAGGCGCCCAGGCAGAACACCACGCCCATCACTGCCGAAATGGTCAGGTAGCGCGACTGCGAGACCAGGCCGGGGATCGCCAGCAGGCCGACCACGTAACCGGCCAACATCGCACCCAGCGTCAGCGAGGTGAACATCTTGGTCTGGTCCAGCGGCAAGCCGAAACCGTGGCCGTAGGTGCCGATCGCATCACCGGCCATGACTTCCACGCCTACGTACACGAACAGGCACAGCACGCCCAGCCACAGATGCGGGAACTGGAAGATGCTGCGGCGCTCGGCGGTTCCTGGTGCACCCGACGGCGTTGCATTGGCTTCGGAGGACTTGATCTCCGGCAGAGGCGAGAACAGCACGGCCACCGCCAGCACCACCAGCAGCGCGGCCATCGCCAGGTACGGCGCATGGATCTTGGCGGCGAATTCGTTGAGCAGCGCAACCTTGGTGACCGCGTCGGCGGCCTGCACCTGCTTGTCCAGGTCGCCGATGCCATGCAGCACCAGGGTACCGATCAGCACCGGCGCCAGCATGCCGGCGATCTTGTTGCAGATGCCCATCAGCGCGATGCGGCGTGCCGCGGTTTCAATCGGGCCGAGGATCGAGATGTAGGGGTTGATCGCGGTCTGCAGCAGCGCCAGGCCGCTGCCGATCACGAACAGGCCGCCGAGCGCACCCGGGTACCAGCGCTGGGTGGCGAATTCACCGAACAGCGCGGCACCACCGGCCATCACCAGCAGGCTCAGGCTCAGGCCCTTCTTCATGCCGGTGCGGCGCAGGATCCAGGACGCCGGCAGGGCGAGGAAGAAATAGGACAGGTAGAACACCATCAGCACCAGGAAGGCGCCGACCTCGCTGAGTTCGAAGGCCAACTTGACGAAGGTGATCAGCGGGCCGTTGAGCCAGGTGAAGAAGCCGATCAGGAAGAACAACACGCCAACGATGGCGATGGAGGTGGCCACGTTCGGGCGCGCGCTTGCAGCGGGGACGGCGGACATCAGGAGGGCTCCTGCGGCGACGGCCGCAGAACGCGGCGTCGGAGAGTGGCTGGGAACAACGTTGTCACATTCTTTCGATGGACAACGGCGGTTTGTCAACTTCCATGCACGCCTGCCTGAACCTTGTGCTGCACTGCGCAAGTCCGCCGCGGTACGCCCCGCTGAATGCGCGGCAGGCCTAGAGCCCCGTGCGCCAATGGTTCCCATGTGAAACCCGCACTCACACCGTGTAAACGTTTACTGCGCGCCGCATTCGTTGCGACGCAGCAACGAAAGTGTCACGAACTCGTTGACATCGTTGTCAGCGCGGTTACAGACTCCGCCCCAATCGCCGCCCCCGATCCCCGGGCCGGCCCACCTGCAGCAGGAGCCCGCGTGACCGCCAGCCACCCCGCCCCGTCGCATGTCCTGTCCCGCGTCGCGCCCTCGTTCCTGGCCGCCGACGTCGGTGGCACCCATGTGCGCGTGGCCCGGGTCCAGGCCAGCGGTGACGCCGCCCATCCGGTGCAGGTGCTGGAGTACCGCAAGTACCGCAATGCCGACCATGCCGGCCTCAGCGCGATCCTGTCCGACTTCCTGGGCGAAGGCCCGCGGCCCACGCATTGCGTGGTCGCCAGCGCCGGCTATGCCCGCGAAGACGGCACGGTGATCACCGCCAACCTGCCGTGGCCGCTGTCGGCGCGCCAGGTGGAAGCCGAGGTCGGCCTGCAGCGGGTCTACATCGTCAACGATTTCGAAGCGGTGGCCTACGCCGCCGCGCAGGTGGACGCCAGCGGCGTGCTGCACCTGTGTGGACCGGAAACTGCCACACGTGGCCCGACCCTGGTGGTCGGTCCCGGTACCGGTCTGGGCGCCGCGCTGTGGATCCCCACCGCGCACGGCCCGGTGGTGCTGCCCACCGAAGCCGGCCAGCCGACCCTGGCGGCCAGCACCGAACTGGAAATGGCCATCGTCCGCTACATGCAGCGCGACCGCGCGCACGTGTCGATCGAGCATGCGATCTCCGGCCCCGGCCTGATGAACCTGTACCGTGCGGTGTGTGCACTGCAAGGGCAGGCGCCGACCCTGGCAAGCCCCGACGCAGTCACCGCCGCCGCCATGGCCGATACCGATGCACATGCGCGCCAGGCGCTGGACGTGTTCTGTGGCCTGCTCGGCAGCACCATCGGCGACATGGCGCTGTTCTACGGCGCCCACGGTGGCGTCTACCTGGCCGGCGGCATCCTGCCGCAGATCCGCGAATACCTGCACACCAGCACCTTCGTCGAACGCTACCTGCAGAAGGGGCCGATGGGCGAAGCGCTGGCACGCATCCCGGTGAAGGTCGTCGAACACGGCCAGTTGGGCGTGGTCGGCGCTGCCAGCTGGTACCTGCAGCAGTCGGCCGCCTGACACCGCAACAGGCTTCAACGCAATCGCAGCACGCAGTACGTGGCACGCCAACGCACGGGACTTCGCCGCCGCCCCGCGCATGTCATCGCAACCGTAACCGAACACCGCCGCCGGCACCCAATCGAGTGATGAGGAGAGACATCATGAACACCCGCAAGACCCTGCTTTCGGCCGCCATCGTCAGCTGCATCGCCTTCAGTGCGCACGCGCAGCAGGCGGCCCCGACCGCCACCGATCTGGACACCGTGACCGTTACCGGCATCCGTGGCTCGATGGAAAAGTCGCTGGACACCAAGCGCGAAGCCAATGCGCGCGTGGAAGTGGTCACCGCCGAAGACGTGGGCAAGCTGCCCGCGCACAACGTTGCCGATACCCTGCAGCGCCTGCCGGGCGTCAACATCAGCTCGTCCAGCGCCGACGAAGGTGGCTTCGATGAAGCCGACCGTGTCAGCCTGCGCGGCACCAGCCCGAGCCTGACCCAGACCCTGATCAACGGCCACACCGTCGGCTCCGCCGACTGGTTCGTGCTCAGCCAGGGCAACAACGTCGGCCGCAGCGTCAGCTACTCGCTGCTGCCGTCGGAACTGGTCAGCTCGGTGGAAGTGAACAAGTCCTCGCAGGCCAAGCTGCAGGACGGCGGCACCACCGGTACCGTCAACATCATCACCCGCAAGCCGCTGGAATTCTCCAAGCCGTTCACCGCGGAAGGCTCCATCGGTGCGGTGCGTTCGGACCTGGCCAAATCGACCGATCCGCAGTACTCGGCATTGTTCAATTACAAGAACGACGAAGGCACCTTCGGCGTGATGGTGCAGGGCTTCAGCCAGAAGCGCGAACTGCGCCGTGAAGCGCAGGAAATCCCGGGCGGCTTCTTCAAGATCGGCGCCGGCGACCCGGTCGCCAGGACCAATCCGGACCTGATCGGCGTCAACGTGCCGGGCCTGCTGGGTTCGACCCTGTTCGAACAGACCCGCGAACGCAAGGGCGGCCTGGTCTCGCTGCAGTTCAAGCCGAGCGACAGCCTCACCTTGGGCCTGAATGGTTTCAGCTCCGAGCTGAAGGCCAACAACTACAACCGCAACTTCATGATGTTCGGCAACAGCTTCGCCAAGTCGCAGGCGCCGGATCCGGGCTATGTGGTCAAGGACGGCGTGCTGACCAACGCCACCTACCGGGGCGTGCCCGGCACCGACTATGCGGTGTACGACATGATCTACCGCGAGTCGAAGGCCAAGTCGAGCTATGTCACCTTCGATGCCGACTGGCAGATCAGCGACAGCCTGACCGCCACGTTCCAGGCCGGCAGCACCAAGGGCACCGGCGAGACGCCGCGCCAGTACATCGCCGAGGTCACCCTGGCCAACGGCGGCGGCGCCAGCTGGGCCACCCACGGCAATGGCTCGCCGATCGACTGGAACGTCGGCGGCGACCTCTCGCCCAACGGCGTGACCAGCTTCGGCACCTGGGGCAACCAGCAGGTCACCGCTGAAGACAAGGAGAAGTGGGCCACGCTCGACTTCAACCAGTACTTCAATGATGGCGGCGTACTGAGCTCGATCGACTTCGGCCTGCGTTTCGCCGACCACAAGCGCGAAGCGCTGTCGCCGGAAGGTGCAACCCCGGGTGACATCTGGAGCGCGCTGAAGAACGGTGCCACGGCCAACTATCCCAGCGGCTTTGCCGGTGACATCGGCGGCACCTTCCCGCGCAACCTGTGGTACTTCACCCCGGGCGCGCTGAAGGATGCGGTGACCAACAACTCCACCTGGCTGGCCGGCAATGATGGCCCGACCGGTCGCCACAACTATGGCGCCGAGTGGAAGGTGAAGGAAAAGAACTTCGCCGGCTACGTGCAGGCCAATTTCCGCGGCGACTGGTGGAGCGGCAACGTCGGCCTGCGCTACGTCAACATCAAGCAGGACATCGACACCTACAACGCCGTCAGCAAGGCCGCCGACGCCGATGTCAGCAGCCTGTTCGGCATGTGGGAGCGCCTGGCCTTCCAGAACAAGCGCAACCGTGTCCTGCCCAGCGCCAACATCAAGTTCGACCTGGACGACTCGCTGGTGCTGCGTGTCGCCGCCTCGCAGACCCAGACCCTGCCGGACTACTCGGCACTGGGCGCGTCCTCGTACGGCTCTGACCTGAACCGCACCGGCGGCGGCGGCAATCCGAACCTCAAGCCGACCCTGTCGACCAACCTGGATGCCAACCTGGAGTGGTACTTCATGCCGCGCGGATTGCTGTCGGTGGGCGCGTACCACATGAAGCTGAAGGACTACATCGCCTTCGACGTGGTCTCGCGCCAGCTGTACAGCGAACTGACCAACCAGCTCGAGACCTACCAGATCTCCACCCCGATCAATGCCGACGGCAAGGTCACCGGCGTGGAAGTGGCCTACGAGCAGCCGATCGGCGAGTACTTCGGCATCAATGCCAACTACACCTACGCCAACGGCACCACCTCGCACACCTGGTCGGATGGTTCGCACAATCTGCTGGGTACTTCGAAGAACACCTACAACGTGGGTGCCTACTTCGAGAACGAGCGCTTTGGCGCCCGGGTCAGCTACACCCGCCGTTCCTCGTTCCTGATCAGCCTGTCGGGCACCAACCCGTACTACCAGGATGACTTCGGCACGCTGTCGGCATCGCTGAGCTACAAGGCCACCGACTGGCTGAGCATCAGCCTGGATGGCCTGAACCTCAACAACCCGACCTACAAGTACTACCAGACCGCGGCCATCCCGACCTCGTTCTACAGCAACGGCCGCCAGTACTACCTCAACTTCCGCTTCAAGTACTGATCCAGCGGCAGCAACATCGCCGAGTCGTGCACGCACGCCGGGCCTGGGTCATTCCGGGCCCGGCGTTTTTCATGTATAGCGTTCATCGCACCGTTCCAAGGAGTCGTTCCGATGGTCAAGCCTTCCCGCGCCCAGATGCGCAGCGCAGTACTGCTGGGCAGCCTGCTCGCCCTGCTGCCGGCGCTACCCGCGCTCGCCGCCGATCCCACGCCGGCCGCTGAAGCACCGGGCCCGCAGCTGCGCGCCGGCAGCCTGATGCTGATTCCCGCGCCCGCTACCGTGCAGCACGGCCAGGGTAGCGGCATCACCGTACGCGCCGATACCGCGCTGCAGGCCGAAGGCGAAGCCGCGCAACGGGTCGCCACCCAGTTCGCCGACCTGCTGGCGCGCAGCGGCGGTCCGCGCCTTACGCCGGCACAGGGCAAGGCGGCAGGCACGTCGGGCAGCATCCGCTTCCAGATCATCCCGACCTTCCGCGACAGTGGTGAGAGCTACACGCTGGAAAGCACCGCGCAGGGCGTGCTGGTGCAGGCCGGCAACGAAACCGGCCTGTTCTACGGCGCAACCACGCTTGCCCAGCTCGCCACGGGTGGCAGCAACGGCGTGCTGCCGGCGGTGCAGATCCAGGACGCGCCGCGCTTCGGCTGGCGCGGTTTCATGCTCGACTCGGCGCGGCATTTCCAGAGCCTGGACGAGATCAAGCATGTGCTCGACGCGATGGCCGCGCACAAGCTCAATACCTTCCATTGGCACCTCACCGATGACCAGGGCTGGCGCATGGAGATCAAGCGCTACCCGAAGCTGACCGAGGTGGGCAGCTGCCGCCTGCCGGCCGGCGACGGTGGCATCGATCCGGCCAGTGGCAAGGAGCATCCGTACTGCGGCTTCTACACGCAGGAGCAGATCCGCGAAGTGATCGCCTATGCCGCCAGGCTGCATATCCAGGTGATTCCGGAAATCGACGTGCCCGGCCATGCCACCGCGGCGATCGCCGCGTACCCGGAACTGGGTTCGATCAACACCCCGCTGAAGCCGATCAGCGAATGGGGCGTGTTCCCGAACCTGTTCAACGTGGAAGACAGCACCGTCACCTTCCTCGAGAACGTACTGGAAGAAGTGATCGCGCTGTTCCCTGCGAAGTACGTGCACGTGGGCGGCGACGAAGCGGTCAAGGACCAGTGGGAAGCCTCGAAACAGGTGCAGCAGCGCATGCGTGCGCTGGGCATCAAGGATGAAATGGCCATGCAGAGCCACATCATCAAGCGCCTGGAGACCTTCCTGGAGCAGCACGACCGGCGCCTGATCGGCTGGGACGAAATCCTCGAAGGCGGCCTACCACCGCAGGCCACGGTGATGTCGTGGCAGGGCACCGAAGGTGGCCTGGCTGCAGCCAGTGCCGGCCATGACGTGGTCATGTCGCCGGTGGGGTACCTGTACCTGGATTACCTGCAGACCGCCTCGCCGAATGAACCACCCGGTCGCCCGGCTCAGGTCAACCTGGGCAAGCTGTACAACTTCGAGCCGGTGCCGGCCGAGCTGGCGGCCGACAAGCGCCAGCACATTCTCGGCCTGCAGGCCAACATGTTTACCGAGCACACGCGCACCTACGCGCGCCTGCAGCACAACCTGTTCCCGCGCCTGGCCGCCGTGGCCGAGACCGGCTGGAGTACGCCGGAACATCGCGACTTCCGCGATTTCCTCGCGCGCCTGCCCGCGCAGCTGCAGCGCTACCGTGCCTGGGGCCTGGCCTACGCGCAGACCCCGTTCGAAGTGGGCGTGGACTACACCGATGATCGCGCGAAAAACTCCGTGACCCTATCGCTGGCCAACCCGCTGGGTTATGAAGTGCGCTACAGCACCCATGGCCAGCCGGTGACCGCGCAGTCGCCGTTGTACCAGCAGCCGCTGACCGCGACGCTGCCGACCACCGTGCAGGCCGCTGCGTTCTACCAGGGCCAGATGCTGGCCGCGAAGCCGACCATCGCCACGTTCACCGCGCAGTCGCTGCTCAGCCGCCGCAGCGATGCGCTGCTCAGCTGCGTGGGCAAGAAGGGGCTGGTGCTGCGCCTGGAAGACGACGGCCCGCGCGAGGGAACGCGTGCGGTGTTCAACGTCGACATCTTCCAGCCGTGCTGGCGCTGGCCGCAGGCGCAGCTGGACGGCATCGGCAGCGTGGAGGTCCGCGCGGGCCGCATTCCGTACTACTTCCAGCTGGCCCACGATGAACCCAAGCGTCGCTTCGAAAAAGCGAGGCGCGCGCATGGCGAAATGCAGGTGCGTCACGGCGATTGCAGCGGCAAGGTGCTGGCTGAAGTACCGCTGCCGGCCACGCCCGATGCCGATGGCTTCGTGACCCTGCGTGCGGCGCTGCCGAAGGGCACGCAGGGCACGGGTGACCTGTGCATCAACTTCACCGGCGATACGCGCCCGGCGATGTGGGTGCTGGATGAGGTCACGCTGAAGAAGTAACCGCAAGCCTGTCCTGGCGCAATCCATCCACGCATGGCGTGGATCTACTGTAGAGCCGAGCCCATGCTCGGCTGCCTTTCGGGAGGAAGCCGAGCACGGGCTCGGCTCTACAGGAACCTCAGCCCCGCCAGCGCACCAGCAGATCGCGCAACGGGGTCAGTGCCGTGGCCATGCCGGCCAGCACGCCGACCGTGTTGGCAATGGCGTCCATCGGGTCGGCAGTGCGGTTGCTGGTCAGCGCGCCCTGCGCGAACTCGATGCCGACGCCCATCAGCACCAGCCCCACGCCCACCCACAGCAGCGGGCGCCCCGGCCGGAACAGCTGCACCGCGCTGCCGGCCAGGATGAAGTAGGCGAGGAAGTGCTCGCCCTTGTCGCTGTTTTCCGGCAGTGGAATCGGCGGCGGTGGGATCAGGCAGACCACGACCACCAGCAGTACCGCCAGCACCCACAGCACAGTCCACAGCCGCGGCCGCCGCAGCGGCTTGATCAGCGGCAACGCACTGCTCACAGGCGCCAGCTCAGGTCGCCCAGTTCGAACGCCGGCTCGAAGTCGACGCCGCGCTGCAGGCCGATGGCCTGGAAGCGCTCGCCCATCTCGGTCGGCAGGGTCAGCTTCTTCACCTGGTCACGCAGCTGGATACGGCCGACCTCATCCGTACGCTCTTCGGCCAGCAGCAGCACCTGGTCCAGGCCGTTGCCGAGCAGGAAACTGGCCTGGCTGCAGTACCCCGCCAATTCGAAACCACCGTGCATGCCCGCCTCGGCCATCGCGGTGAAATCCACCGACGCGGTGATGTCCTGCAGGCCGGGCCAACGATGCACGTCGTTGTGCACGTGGTGGCGGTAGAACGCGCGGACTGTGCCATCGTCGCGGTCGTGCTGGTAGAACTCGCTGCGGCTGTAACCGTAATCGACAAACAGCATCGCACCACGCTGCAGGCCGCCAGCCACTGCCTGCAGCCAGTACGGCAGCTGCGGCAGCACCTCGGAGCGGTAACCGTCGGCAAAGGGCTTTTCCAGGTAGCGCTCGATGTGGCGCACCGCACCGTTGAGCAGGATGTCAGCCGGCTGCGCGCCACGGATGAAGTTGCCTTCGCCATCAAGCTCGACGGTTTCCTCATAGACCTCGCCGTCCCGGATCAGGAAACGCGGGGTCGGCAGCGCGTCGATCACCTCGTTGGCGAACACCACGCCCTCCCAGTCCTCCTCGAACGGGCGGTCGATCCAGTCCACGCGCGCGGCCAACTCGGCCGGCAGGTTCTGCTGCAGGCGCTGCTGCTGGCGCTCGCGCAGGTCGGCGCTGGGTTCGAGGATGGCGTAGCGCGATGGCAGCGCGTCCAGTTCGGCCAGGCGCAGCAGCACGGCCTCGGCGAAGGCGCCGGTACCGCCGCCCAGTTCCAGCATGCGGGCCTGCGCGCCCAGCTGGGCGAACACTGGCGCCAGCGCATTGGCCACGCTGCCGGCGAACAGGCTGCCGAGCTCGGGTGCGGTGGTGAAGTCGCCGCTGCCACCGAACTTGCTGGCGCCGGCGCTGTAGTAGCCCCAGCCGGGGGTATACAGGCACAGCTCCATGAAGCGCGAGAACGGCATCGCCCCGCCCTGCGCAAGGATTTCGGCGCGCAGGGCGGCCGCCAGCTGGTCGCTGTGGGCCAGGGCATCGGCTTCGGGCAGGGGGAAGGTGGGCTGCATGGCGTCTTCGAATGCGGTGACAATGGTGCACAGGATAGCCGAGCCTTGGAGGACCCTCGATGAGCGATACCCACCCCGTGGTCCTGATCACCGGCAGCGCGCGCCGGATCGGTGCGGCCATCGCCCGCCAGTTCCACGCCTGTGGCTGGTCGGTGGTACTGCATGCCAACACCTCCAGCGCCGAACTGCAGCAGGCCGCGTTCGATTTCGACAACGTGCGGCCCGGAAGCGTGCTTGCGCTGCAGGCCGACCTGCGTGACGCCGACGCCCTGCCCGACCTGGTGGAACAGGCCGTTACCCACTTCGGCCGCCTGGACGCGCTGGTCAACAACGCCTCCAACTTCTATGCCACCCCGCTCGGCCAGGTCACCGCCGAGGCGATGGACGAGCTGTATGCGGTCAATGCGCGCGCGCCACTGCTGTTGTCACAGGCGGCCGCGCCCTACCTGCGCCGCCAGCAGGGCTGCATCGTCAACCTGACCGATCTGCACGGCACCGACCCGATGCGCGACCACATCGCCTACACGATGGCCAAGGCCGCGCTGGAGATGGCCACCCGTTCGCTGGCGCTGGAGCTGGCGCCGAAGGTGCGGGTCAATGCGGTGGCGCCCGGCGCGATCCTCTGGCCGGAACAGGGCAAGGACGATTTCGCCCGCGAGGCCCTGCTGGCGCGCACGCCTTTGGCGCGGATCGGTACGGTCGAGGAGATCGCCGAAGCGGTGTACTGGCTGGTGGCCGAAGCCAGCTTCGTCACCGGCCACACGCTGCGCGTGGATGGCGGGCGCACGGTCAGCTGAGAGGTTGCCGGCCAGCGGCCGGCGCTACCGGTCATGCCGGCCGCTGGCCGGCAACCTCCATCAATCCAGGTCAACCACCTCGAACGCCTCGCCAAACTGCGCGTGCGCGCGCCACAGCGTCGCCAGGTCCAGCCCGCTGACCGGATCGATGAAGTCGGGCGCGATATCGGCCAGCGGCTTCAGCACGAAGGCATGCTTCAGTTCGGGACGGGGAATGCGCAGGTGGCCGGGACCTTCCACCACCAGGTCGCCGTAGAACACCACGTCGATATCCAGGGTCCGGTCGGAGAAGCGCGGCCCACTACGGTCGCGGCCGTGCGCGTCCTCCAGCGCATGCAGCCAGTCGTCCAGTTCCTGCAGCGGCAAGTCCGTCTCGATCGCCACCGCGTTGTTGAGGAAGGCCGGGCCGTCGAAGCCGACCGCGGCGGTACGGTAGGCCGGCGAGACCTGCAGCGCGCCGAAGCGCTCGCGCAGGGCCGCCACCGCGGCGTGGAGGTAGCGGCGGGGCTGGACATTGCTGCCCAGGCTCAGGAGCACGGTCGTCATGCGGTTCAGGTGGCAGCGATGGGGGGCGTGGACATGCCGTCGTCACGGCGGCCTGCCTACAATCCGGGACGCACATGATAGGGCACCGACATGACCTATTGCGTTGGAATCGAGGTGGACGAGGGCCTGGTCTTCGCTGCCGACACCCGGACCAATGCCTCGCTGGACGATGTACGCGTGCATCGCAAGCTGCACGTGTTCGAATATCCCGGCCAGGCAGCCTACGTGCTGATGGCGGCTGGCAACCTGGCCACCACCCAGCTGCTGGTGTCGCGCCTGGGCCGCGATGCCGCAGAGCGGCGCGTGCCCAACCTGCGCGACATGACCCACCTGTTCGAAGCCGCCGCGTATGTGGGGCAACTGCTGGTGGACAGCCAGGTGCACAGCAGCCACAGCGAACACGGCCATGACGGGGTCAACACCCAGGCCACGCTGATCTTCGGCGGCCAGATCGCCGGCGAGCGGCCCGGGCTGTACATGATCTACCCGCTCGGCAACGCCATAGCCGCCTCGCCGGAGACGCCCTACCTGCAGATCGGCGAGTCCAAGTACGGCAAGCCGATCCTCGACCGCATCCTCAGCCCCGCCACGCGCCTGGAGGATGCCGCCCGCACGGCAATCGTCTCGTTGGACTCCACCATCCGTTCCAACCTGTCGGTAGGCCTGCCGATCGACCTGGCGCTGCTGCGCGACGGTGAACTGCGCATCGGCCAGCAGCTGCGGCTGGGCGCGGATTCCACGCTGTATGCCGACATCCACCAGAACTGGTCGCGGCGGCTGGAACAGGCGGTGGACGCGCTGCCGCGGTTCCCCTGGGAAACCGCCCTGTAGAGCCGAGCCCATGCTCGGCTGTCGAGGTCAATGCGAACAGCAGCCGAGCATAGGCTCGGCTCTACAGAACCCCAGCGGCATCAGCCCAGCGCCTCGGCCACTGCCCGGAACACCTGCTGCATCTGCAGCGGCTTGCGCAGTACATGGACGTCCACGCCGGCCGGGAAGGCATCGGCAGGCACCGCCACCGCCGCGTCCTCCAGCACCAGCGCCGGGCCGCGATAGCCCAGCGCAGCCATCTCGCCCAGCAGCTGGCTGGCCGGCAGCAGCTTTGAGCCGGCGTCTGCAATCACCAGCGCCGGCATCGCCTCCTGCTGCATCCAGCGCAGCGCCGCCGGGCCATCGGAGGCCAGCTGCAGCTGATACCCCTGGCTGGACAGCGCGTTGCCGAGCAGCGACAGGCGCGTGGCTTCGCCGTCGACCACCAGGATCGACTGGCCACTGCCCAAGGCCACCAGCTGCTCGATCGGCTCGCTGCCGTCGCTGGCTTCGTGCATCGGCAAGCGCAGCTCGAAGCAGGTGCCCTGCCCCGGTTGGCTGCTGACATGGATGCTGCCGCCGGCACCTTCGACGATGCGCTTGCAGGAAATCAGGCCCAGGCCGGTGCCATCGGCCTTGGTGGTGAAGAACGGATTGAACAGGTGCGACAGCGTGTCCGCATCCATGCCGATGCCTTCATCGGACACGCAGATCTGCATCCAGTCCACGCCATCGCGCTGGCCGGCATGGCTGGCGGTCAGGCTCAGGCGGCCACCGTTGGGCATCGCCTGGATCGCGTTGAGCGCCAGGTTCAGCATTACCTGCTGCAGTTCGGTGTAGTTGGCGTCGACCACCAGGCCTTCGTCCTGCACCTGCAGTTCCAGGCGCACGGCATCGGGCACGTTGCTGCGCAACAGCAGCGCCACCGCATCGAACAGGCCCTTGATCTCGATGCGCTCGCTCGGCTTGCGCGAACCACGCACGAACGACAGCATCGACTCGGCCATCTCATGGCCGCGGCGGCCGCACTCGGCGATGACGTCGGCCAGGTGGTGCAGCTGCGGATCCTCGGTACGGGCCTTCAGCAGGTCCGGCATGATCAGCAACGGCTGCAGGATGTTGCGCAGGTCGTGGCTGAGGCCGGCGGCGAGCAGTGAAAGGCTTTCCAGGCGCTGCGCACGCATCAGTTCGGTTTCCACGCGTGCGCGCTCGACCGCACTGCGTGCATCGCGGATCGCACGTGCGACCGCCGAAGGCAGGCGCGCAGGCTGGTGCTTGATGATGTAGTCGTTGGCGCCCTTCTGCAGCGCCGCCACCGCATTCTCCTCACCCATCGTGCCGGAGACGAAGATGAAGGGCACCTCCGGCGAGGTCTCGCGCACGATGCGCAGCGCGTCGTCACCGGAGAACCCCGGCATGCTCAGGTCGGACAGCACGATGTCCGGCTGGAACACCGCCAGTGCCTGGCGCAGTTCCGCCTCGCTCTCGACACGCTCGAAACGGGCCTCCAGGCCCGCGTCGAGCATCTGTTCGGACATCAGCTCGGCATCTTCCGGTGAGTCTTCCACCAGCAGGATGCGCAGCGCCCCCAGGGCGGGACCGGTCAGGGGCATGGGCTCACTCGAGTTCCGGTGCCTGGTTGATCAATGCCCAGAACTTGCCCAGGGTCTGCACCGCGCCGAAGAACTGGTCCACGTCCACCGGCTTGACCACGTAGGCGTTCACGCCCATGTCCCAGCTGCGGGCCAGGTCGCTTTCCTCGCGCGAGGACGACAGGATCACCACCGGCAGGCGCTTGAGTTCTTCGTGCTCGCGGATCTGCCGCAGCACTTCCAGGCCATCCATGCGCGGCATCTTGATGTCCAGCAGCAGCACCGCCGGCAAGCCTTCCTCGCGGTTGGCGAAGGCACCGCGGCGCAGCAGGTAGTCCATCACTTCCACGCCGTCCTCGACGTGCACGATGGGATTGGCCAGACGCGCTTCTTCCAGGGCGTCGATCGCCATTTCGGCATCCGCCGGGCTGTCTTCAGCGAGAAGAATGGTGCGCAGAGTCGTCATGCAGAAGGACCTTGTTTGTCCGCGTCGGTCGCGGGGGGCAGGTAGAAGTGGAAGGTGGCGCCGACGTCCGGTTCGGCCTCGGCCCAGATACGGCCACCATGGCGGGTCAGCACGCGGCGCACGCTGGCCAGGCCGATGCCGGTCCCCGGATAGTCACTGGCCTTGTGCAGGCGCTGGAACACACCGAACAGCTTGCCGGCGTAGGCCATGTCAAAGCCTGCACCATTGTCGCTGACCGTGAACTGATGGCCGCCGTCGGGCTGCTGCTGGTAGTCAACGCGGATCTTCGCCGGCTCGCGGTTGCCCGAGTACTTCACTGCGTTGCCGAGCAGGTTGAGCCAGACCTGGCGGATCATGTTCTCGTCGCCCACCACGATCGGCAGCGGCGCGATGTTCCACTCCACCTGGTGCACATGGCCGCTGTTCTCGGCCTCGGCCTGCAGGTTGGAATCGAGCATGGCGCGGGTGTCGGCCACCAGCGACTGCATGTCCACCGCCTGCTGCCGCATCGCCGCACGGCCAAGGCGCGAGTAGACCAGCAGGTCGTCGATCAACGCTGCCATGCGCCGGGCCGAACTGGAAATCACGTCCAGATAGTGGCGGCTCTTGTCATCGGCCTGATCGCCGAGGTGGCGCGACAGCTTGTCGGAAAATCCGGCCACGTGGCGCAGCGGTGCACGCAGGTCATGCGAGACCGAATAACTGAAGGCCTCCAGCTCGCGGTTGACCTCGGATACCTGCGCAACCTTGCCTTCCAGCTGGCGGTTCAGCTCTTCCACGCGCAGCTGCACTGCGCGCTGCATGGTGACGTCGCTGATGGTCAGCAGCACCACCTCGTCATCGCTGTCGGGCAGCGGCATGCGCCGCGCGTTGAGCAGCATGTAACGCACCACGCCGTCAGCGGTGCGCTGCTCGTGCTCGAAGTCCCACAGTTCGCGACCGCGCGACAGTACGTCGGCCAGGCGCTGCCGGACCACCGGGTCCTGCCATGCATTGTCGCCAACGTTTTCCAGCAGCAGGCCGTCGGCGCGCTCGTCCTGCAGGCCGTACAGCTCAGCGAATGCTGGATTGTGCAGCTGCACGCGCAGGTCGCGGTCGAGCAGCACGATCGGTTCGCGCACGGTCTGCAGCACCGACGCCGCACGTGCAGCCGAGCGCAGCGATTGCCGCTCGGCATGCAGGCGACGGCCGATCTGCCGCTGCAGCAGCCACAGCACCAAGCCGAGCAGCGCCAGCTGGATCACCAGCGAACTCCACGACACCAGTTCGGTCTGCTTGCGTTGGCGCGCCGCCTGCTCGGCGCGCAGCGCCAGCAGCTTCTGCTCGCTGGCCTGCAGTTCTTCCACCAGCCCGCGGATGGGATAGCGCGTACTCAGGTCCTGCACCAGCTCGCGCTGGTCGCTGTTCGGCTCGGACCTGGCCAGCTCGCGGGCGAGTGTCATGCGGCCTTCCAGCATCGATTCGATCCGACCGATGCGGATCAGCTGGTCGGGATTGTCGCGGGTCATCCGGCCCAGTTCGGCCAGGCGCCCGGGAATTTCATCGGCGCGGGCCATGCGCTCGCGCAGGCCGGGGGCATCCACGCCCTTGGACAGGGTCAACGCGGCCGATTCAACATCGCGCACATCGGCCTGCAGTTGCTGCAGTGCCACGCCCACGGCCTGGGTGTGGTTGACCCAGGCCATCGCTTGTTCGCTGTCCTGCTGCAGTTTACGCAGGGTCAACCACGGCACCACGATGATCGCGGCGGCGGCCAGCGCCAAGGCCGGCAACCGCCAGCGGTCCCAGATGTCGTCACTGAAAACCAGCGCCATAGTTCCTCGTCAGCTCTGCCGCGACGCGTTGGCCGGGCCGAACCCGGTTGCGGAACCGGCAATATAGCGCAGGCGGTCACAACTCTGGAATTTCCAGCGCGGTCAGCTGAACGGGTTGGCAATCAGACCTGTAGGGCCAAGCCCATGCTCGGCTGCCTTGGAGTTCCAGCCGAGCGTGGCTCGGCTCTACAGGTCAGCGGGCGCCCCACCCGGGGGCGCCCAACCGGTTCAGCGCTTGGCGGCAGCGCTGACCTTCAATGCGGCGGCATCGACGCGGGTCACGCCCTTGATGCCCTTGGCGGTGGTGACCGCCTTGTCCTTCTCGGCCTGGGTGGCCACGGTGCCGCTCAGGCTGACCACGCCGTTCACCGTTTCCACCTTGATCTCGGTGCCCGGGACGTTGCTGCTGGTCAGCAGGTCCGCCTTCACCTTGGTGGTGATCCAGCTGTCGGTCACCGGTTCGTTGGAATCATGGCGATCCGCATGGGTAGCCGGATGTGCGCTGGTGGTCGGCGGGCTCTTCGCGGCCGGGTCCTTGGCGAAGGCGGCCGAGGAGGACAGTGCCAGGCCCAGCGTCAGGGCAGAAGCAATCAGCGTGCGAGTGGTATTGCTCATCGTGTCGTTCTCCTTCGGGATGTGCTGCCAGTCTGGACGAGCGCACGTAGAGCAGGCGTGGCGTCGCGGTCATGCCGCCGTGAATCGAAGCGTTTCCAACGGCAACGGTTCAGTTTTGGGCTGTCCGCATCCGTCGTTTACCCTGCCCTTCCCCCCCCTGCCGGAGCTCTGCCATGCGCCCCGACCTGCACCTGGCCCTGATCGGCTACGGCCTCGCCGGCCGCGTCTTCCATGCGCCGCTGATCCAGCACACGCCCGGCCTGGTCCTGCACAGCATCGTCAGCTCGCAGCGCGACACGTTGCTGCGCACGTTCAGCAACGTACACGTGCGTGCAACGCCACAGGACGTGTTCGACGATCCAGCGGTGGATGCGGTGGTGATCGCCACGCCGAACGAACAGCACGCGCCACTGGCGATGGCCGCGCTGGCCGCCGGCAAGCACGTGCTGGTCGACAAACCCTTTGCGCTGGATGTGGCCGAAGCGGAAACGGTACTGGCCGCAGCACGCGACGCCGGCCGCATCGCCACCGTGTTCCAGAACCGGCGCTTCGATGCCGACTTCCTCACGCTGCAGGCGCTGCTGTCCGAAGGCACGCTGGGCGAGGTGGCCGAATGCCATGCGCATTTCGACCGCTACCGGTCGCAGGTGCGCGACCGTTGGCGCGAACAGGACGGGCCAGGCAGTGGCCTGTGGTACGACCTCGGCCCGCACCTGCTGGACCAGATGCTGGTGCTGTTCGGCTGGCCCGACGCCATCGATGCGGATCTGGCCGTGCAGCGCCAAGGTGGCACCGGCATCGATTACTTCCACGCCGTACTGCACTACCCGCGGCATCGCGCCATCGTGCATGCCGGTTCACTGGTGGCTGCCCCTGCCCCGCACTTCAGCGTGCATGGCAGCAAGGCCAGCTGGATCAAGTACGGCCTGGATGTGCAGGAGGCCCAGCTGCGCCGCGGCGTAGCACCGGGTGCGCCCGGTTGGGGCATCGATCCCCGGCATGGCGAACTGGTGCGCTGTGATGCAGAAGACAATGTTCTGCGCAGCACCGTCGACAACCTGCCCGGCGACTATCGTCGGTTGTATGCGCAGTTCGCAGCGGCGATGCACGGCGACGGCGAAGCGACGGTCAGCCCGATGCAGGCATTGCAGTTGATGCGGCTGCTGCAGGCCGGCATGGACAGCGCGCGCGAAGGGCGGCGGATCGCGTTGGACTGACCAGTAGATCCACGCCATGCGTGGATGACGTGGCAACGATCGGAGACGGCTTTTGTAGAGTCGAGCCATGCTCGACTGGCTGCATGGGGTCAGAACCCTTTCCTGCGGAAAGGGATCCGACCCTGATCTGCCCGGGGTCGGATCCCTTCGGCAACGCCGAAGGGCTCTGACCCCACCGCAGTGCTTACGACTTCTTGATGGCGTGGCCGCCGAATTCATTGCGCATCGCCGACAGCAGGCGGTCGGTGAACGAATTCGATTCGCGCGAACGCAGGCGTTCCAGCAGAGACAACGTGATCACCGGTGCCGGCACGTCCAGCGCGATGGCTTCGGCCACGGTCCAGCGGCCTTCGCCGGAATCCTCCACGTATGGCGCGATGCCTTCCAGCGACGGATTGCGCTTGAGTGCTTCAGTACTCAGGTCCAGCAGCCACGAACGCACCACGCTGCCGTGGCGCCACACCTCGGCGACCTGGGCCAAGTCCAGTTCCATTTCCTGCTTGCGCTCCATCAGCGCGAAGCCTTCGGCATAGGCCTGCATCATCCCGTACTCGATGCCGTTGTGGACCATCTTGGTGAAATGGCCGGCGCCGGATGGACCAACACGCGCCCAGCCACGATCTTCTGCCGGTGCCAGCGTGCGCAGCAGCGGTGCGATCTGCTCCACCACCGGCGCTTCGCCACCGACCATCAGGCTGTAGCCTTCCTGCAGGCCCCACACGCCGCCGCTGGTGCCGCAGTCGACGTAGCCCAGATCGTCCTCCGCCAGCGCCTTGGCGCGACGGATCGAGTCCTGGTAGTTGGAGTTGCCGCCGTCGATGACGATGTCACCCTCGGCCAGGTGCGGGGTCAACTGGCCCAGCGTCTGGTCGACGGTTTCGCCGGCCGGTACCATCAGCCACACCACGCGCGGCACCGGCAGCGCGGCCACGGCGGCGGCCAGCGAATCAACCACTTCCAGGCCGGCCTCTGCAGCGCGCTGGCGCGCACTTTCGCCCGGGTCGTAGCCGACCACGCGGTGGCCGCCGCGATGCAGGCGCTGGGCCATGTTGGCGCCCATGCGGCCGAGGCCGATCATTGCAATATCCATTGTTTCACCTTCAGTTGGGGTCTAGGGTCAGGCTGCCTGGCCTGCCGGTAGCCGCGCAGTGGCGCAGTTGCGCCTCGCGCCAACGCCGGTAGAGCGTGGTATGCAGATTGTGCACCGCCAGGTCGATCGAAAACGGCGTTCTCGGGTTGCGATCGAGCAGGCGGACGATGTGGTAGCCGATAGGACGTATACCGCGCGGATGCACGTAGATCACGAACTGCTGGTAGAACGGATCGTCCAGCAGCTGATCCATGCGCACAAGAGCCGCGTGGTAGCGCGGCGCCAGGCGTGCGCGCAGCTGTGGATCGCGCTCGAACAGCAGGCGCTCGAAATAGCGCTGGCCGATGCGCGGGATGTCCTGCGCCAGTTTCCAGAGCTCGGCATTGCGCTGGTCGTACCAGGCCAGGCCGGCGTGCAGCGCCAGCGCCTGCGCAGCGCCCTCGCCCACCTCGACCACCACGAAGTTCTCGGCCTGGTTGCTCAGGTCGTCCAGCGTGCCTTTGTCGTACACATGTTCGATGAAACCGGGCACGCCCACGAACGCCTGCCGCCCCATCGCCGAGGTGCGCACCGCCTTGCCATCGGCGAAGAGGTCGCCCGCATGCGCGCCGAGCAGGATGCTGTCGGTGTCGTGCAGCGCGAGGAAGGTGCCGATCGACAGTTCCTCCGCTGCGAACCCGGTGTCGAACGCAGCATCGCCATACAGCTCGCGCTGGGTGGCCAGCTGTGCGACCTGGCGGCCGACACCGCATTCGGCACGCACGGCACCACTGTAGAACGCCTGCAGCGCATGGCTGTTGCCCGCGCGGGGCACGAAGCCACGACCGAAACTGCGCGTACGCTGCCAACCCTGTGCCGGTGCGCCCTGCAATCCGAAGCCGATCCATCCCAGCTGCGGGCCGGAGAAGCGGAACGTGGGATTGCCCTGCAATGCCGAAGTCGCGCGCCGCGTGGCCGCCCCCAGCTCAAAGGCATAGGCGCAGACGGTGGCGGGGTCATCCAGCAGCTGCTGCAGCAGTGCCTGCCGAGCGGCAGCGGGCAGCGCCGCCGGCCACCGCACCTGCAGGTCGCCGGCCGCTTGTGAATCAGCCAGCGAGGCACGCGTGCATACGGGACCACCGCGCACCTGCGGCGCGGTGAGGGACGCTTCTTCGAAGCGCCACCCCAACCGCTGCAGCAGGCCCTGCGTACAGTCCGGGGATGGCGCTGCCACGACCCACGCGGGCGCCAGCAGCAGGGCTGCAATCAGCCACCTGCCGCGCACACTCAGCCCTGGTCCGTGACCGCCGGTGCGGGTTCCGGCGCCGCTGCCGGCGATGGCGATGGCGTGCCAGCCGCGGCCGGCAGATACTGCTGCAGGCGCTGGAAGAAGCGACGATAGAACTCGGCATCCGTGACCGTGCTGCTGGCCACCTTCACCAGCGAGTCGTCGTTGCTGCCGAACGGCAGCGACACCGAGCCCAGCGCACCCACGCCGACACTGGCCGAGGTCGGGCTCTTCTTCAGCGCGTAGCGGTCCTGCACGGCACTGACGAACACCAGCGTCTGGCTGCCGCGCGGGGCGCAGGAGATGCGCAGCACCAGCTGCTCATGGTCATCCTCGCGCGGCTGGAAGTTCTTGTTGCCCTCCACCTGCGCATCATCGGAACGGGCGATGGCATAGCCTTGGCTGAGCAGCGTGCGGCGCGCGGCCTCGCAGGCTTCGCCGGGGCGTCCCTCAACGGTGCGCGAGAAGGTATCGCCGGAATCGAAAGACTCGCGCAGCACGGTGCTGTCGGCGGCGCGGCCACCACAGGCCGAAAGGATCAAGGCGCTGGCGCACGCCACGGCAGCGCGGGAAAGACGGGAGGCCCGCATGGGTACTCCTGCGAGAACGGAAGCACCAAGGGTAGTCCCGCCCCCGTGTGCGGCAGGTCGATATGGCCCCCCACGTTGCTCCCGGTTCATGCACGTAAAAGGGGACGGAGGGGATCAAGTCGTTTGCGGCACTTCACTGGCCCGGGCATGGCCCGGCGCGACCGGGAATGGGCTTCCCAAACAGAAAGGGGCCGGCAATGCCGGCCCCTGCGGATGTCACGCGCCGCCTCCGGCTCAGTCCGCCCAGCGCCCCGCGCCGGTGGACTGCGGCAGCACCTGGGCCGACAGCGGACGGTCGTTGGCCAGCAGGTTCACCGCGTCGGCCAGGATCGAGGCCGACTCGCGCAGCAGCGGGTCCGGACGCTTTTCGGCGGCCTTCTCGCGGGCGGCATCCTTCACGATGTCGCGCTCGTTGCCGGTCAGGCCATCATCACTGCTGTCATCGGCCAGCGGGTCCAGGGCCAGGCCCAGCTCCTTGCGCTGCAGCTGGCGTTCCTTGCGCTGGGCGTCCTGGCGCTCGCGTTCGGCGCGACGGGTGGCCTCGTTCAGCGAGATGTACTTCTTCGCCGCCTCGGTCCGGAACTGCTGCACGTCCTCGTTCCACCACTGGAATTCCTTGTCGGTGGCGATTCGCGCGTCGTGGCGGGCCTCCAGCTTCGGCAGCAGCGGCGCGAAGTTGCCGTACTGGGTGTGCGGCACGGCGGCGATGCGGGTCCACGGCAGGGCGTTGTCGTAGGTGCTCTCGCCGAACTCGGTGGCATCGACGCTGGCCGGGAAGGCCAGGTCCGGCACCACGCCCTTGTGCTGGGTGCTGCTGCCGCTGATGCGGAAGAACTGGGCGATGGTCAGCTTGACCTGGCCGAAGCGCTGGGTCTCGCCACTCGGCCAGCGGTCGAGGTCGACGATGTTCTGCACGGTGCCCTTGCCGAAGCTGGTTTCACCGATCACCAGGCCACGACCGTAATCCTGGATCGCGCCGGCGAAGATCTCCGAGGCCGAGGCCGAACCGCGGTTGATCAGCACCGCCAGCGGGCCATCCCACGCCACGCCCTGGTTGCGATCGCTGTTGACGGTGACGCGGCCACCGGACTCGCGCACCTGCACCACCGGGCCCTGCTCGATGAACAGGCCGGTCAGTTCGATGGCTTCATCCAGCGAACCGCCGCCGTTGTTGCGCAGGTCCAGCACCACGCCGTCCAGCTTGTCGTTCTTGAAACCAGCCAGCAGCTTGGCCACGTCACGGGTGGCCGAGGCATAGTCGGCCGCGTTGCGGCGGCGGCCTTCGAAATCCTGGTAGAAGGTCGGCAGCTTGATCACGCCGATCTTCCGTGCCGGCTCGCCGTTGGCGGCCGGAATGGTCATGGTCTCGCCCTTGGCGGCCTGTTCGGCCAGGCGCACCTTCTGCCGGGTCAGCACCAGGGTGTGGTGCTTGCCATCGGCACCTTCGGCAGCTGGAATGAACTCCAGCTTGACCTGGGTGTCCTTGGCGCCGCGGATCTTGGCCACCACATCGTCGATGCGCCAGCCGATCACGTCCTCGACCTGGCCAGACTTGCCCTGGCCAACGCCGACGATGCGGTCACCCGGCTTCAGCGTGCCGTCCACCGCAGCCGGGCCGCCGGCGATGATCTCGCGGATCACCACCACGTCGTCCTGGCGCTGCAGCTGCGCACCGATGCCTTCCAGCGACAGCGACATCGCCTGGTTGAAGTTCTCGGCCGTGCGCGGGGTGAAGTAATCGGTGTGCGGATCAACCGCGCTGGTGTACGAATTCATGAAGAACTGGAAGACGTCTTCGCCCTTCAGCTCGTTGACCGACTTCTCCAGCGTCGCGTAGCGCTTGTCCAGCGTCTTGCGGATATCGTCCGGCTTCTTGCCTGCCAGCTTCAGGCGCAGCCAGTCGTTCTTCACCGACTTGCGCCACAGCTCATCCAGCTCGGCGCTGCTGGCCGCCCACGGCACCTTCTTGCGGTCGTACTCGAAGCGCTCGTCGGTGGTGAAGTCCGGCTCCTGCTTGAGCAGCTTGCGCGCAAAGGCCACACGTTCGCCGACACGCTGCTTGTAGACCGCGAACACCTGGAACGCCGGCTCAAGCTCGCCGCCACGGATGGCCGAGGAGATGTTGGCTTCGAAGGGCGCAAAGCGCGCCACGTCGGCCTGGGTGAAATACTGCTTGGCGCCGTCCAGCGTCTCCAGATAGCGCTTGAACACGTCCTTGGAGGTGGCCTCGTCCAGCGCACGCGGGCGGTAGGCGTAACGACTGTCGGACAACAGGCCATACACCAGCTTGGAGGTGGTCACCTGATCGGCAGTTGCCGCAGCGGGCAATGCAGGCGAGTCGGCCTTGGCCGCCAGCGCCAGCGGCGCGACCAGCGCCAGGGCCATCAGGAATGCGGGGGCTTTGAATTTCATTGACGTGCTCGAAGGCGCCTTGCCAAGGGAGAGACTGCAGGGTGTTCAGACACCCCGACAGTGCCGAAAGTTGCCGGGTTTGTCACCCGGCCGCGCTCGGTGGAAAACCAGCCTAGCCGGGCCGGTGTAGCAAATTGTGAATGCATGTAGAGCCGAGCCCAAGCTCGGCTGGCCGGCAGCAAGCAGCCGAGCATGGGCTCGGCTCTACGGCAGGCAGAGGTGTTGGGGCCAACCGGGCCCCCCCCCACGCGGAACACCGCCCCCCCCCCCGCCCGCTGGGACGGAACCC
>NZ_JAVFVN010000787.1:0-687 GCF_030910085.1 Stenotrophomonas maltophilia group sp. RNC7
CACATTGAAATGGTGCAGACTTACCAGGCCCTGGGGTTTACAGAAATTTATTTGCATAATGTTGCCGAAAATCAGCGGGAATTCATAAAGGAATTTGGAAGCAAGATCGTTAAGCACATTTTATGAGAACAAAACCGGTTCCGAATCGTTTGGCTCCAGAATAACGTCCTCGGAGTCCATAAACATGTACCGATTGATTTTCGGAACCTTGGCCGGGATTACGGCGACAACAGCGATGACCTGTTTCATGCGCTTGGCTTTCGACCGCCTGCCAAAGCAGCAGAACTACCCGCTTCCTCCGAGGGAATTGACTGACGTAGTTGCGCAGAAAGGCGGGCATTCGTATCCGGGCAAGGCGAAACAGACTGTTGTTGCACACTTCATTTATGGCGCCGTTGCCGGGGCGGTATTTCCATTTGGGGGTAAGATCTGCGCAAGTGGTGCCGTTTATGGCGTTCTGGTGTGGTGCATAAGTTATCTTGGGTGGATCCCTGCCATGCGCTTGCTAAAACCGGCAGCTGAACACCCCCCCAGCAGAAACCTTCTCATGATTGCTGCGCATTTGGTCTGGGGTGTGACTTTGGAGCTTGGCTATCAGGAAATATCGAAGTCTACCGCAAAACAATTTGCCTCAGGCGACAACAGGGACATCCATTGATGGAATGATCTGGAGACAGAACATGGATA
>NZ_JAVFVN010000146.1:0-491 GCF_030910085.1 Stenotrophomonas maltophilia group sp. RNC7
GATAATTCAGTTGGAGTTTTCTCCCGATCATTGGGGCTCTATACGCTCAATTGGTTAAGCTGTGAGCATTTTTTCAATGGTATTGGACGTATGTCCGCTCTTTATCGTCGTCCACGTGGTGTTTGCGGCATATCTGTAGATGAGGTTCAAAATCGGGACTGATTTCCATGTTCCTGCTACCCCGGACAATGGCACCGTAACGCCCCCAGATCATGACTGCATATTCTGCCTGGCTATGTCCACCAGCGAGCTCTATTCTCCCGATCACAATGGAAACGTCCGATAGGTGATCGTTAGTTCCGTGAGCTTTGGATCTGGCAAGGTTCTTGTCTTGTTCAACATGCCGGAGAAGACTGCTGAAATAGCTCGGAAACTCAACGTGCGTCGATCGGGCGGACAGTTGGCCGCTCGACAAACTCTTCGTTTGCCATACTGGATAAGCTTTTTAAGAAAGTCTCTTGCGCAGTCTAGCTTTTCTGATTTCAAGTGTC
>NZ_JAVFVN010000804.1:0-811 GCF_030910085.1 Stenotrophomonas maltophilia group sp. RNC7
GTCAAGGTTCTGTAGACGGTGGCTACGAAGTAACCATCTATGGAGAAGGCTTCCAGAACACAACGGAAGTATACATTGCAGGTGTAAAAGTACCGAGCAGTGCCGTGAAAGTAGATACGGTAAACTATACTTCCATTACAGTAACTGTACCGAAATATCCAGGAAATATTGGTATCGACTTTATTACAGACAGGAAGTTCGTTCCCATCACTGTACTGAATGAGGACGGTGGACACAATACGAAGCTGGATCTGTTCTCCTATGTAATTGCTTCCAGCAGGCCAAGAATTGACCGAATTAATCCAGTAAAGGGAACTGCCGCAGGCGGCGATGTTGTAGAAATGTGGGGATACGACTTTAGATTCTTCGAACCGTATAAAGGACAAACCCCTAGACCTGGCGACGAAAACTTTGATGATTTGGACCGAGATGGCAATTGGACCAACTACAGGACGGAGCAGGATGCACCGCAGAAACCACTGGATCACCCTGTTTTTACAGAATACAGCGAATCTCCAGTGCTACCATCGGTGTATTTTGGCAAGGAAAAGGCAAAAATAGTTGAATTTAGAGATGGCTATATGAAAGTAATTGTACCGACAAGTGCTACCATAGGCGCAGTAGATGTTTACGTATTAAATAATGATTCTGGAACATCGAAAAAGCAGAGATTCACCTATGAAGGCTCCAATCCAAATATCAGCAGTATTCTGCCCAATGTGGGTAGAAAGCAGGGTTGGCGATACAGGCGATGTCCGCTGAAGCGTCTCGAGGGAGCGATGTAGCTTGGCTGACCTGTCATCCAAAGCAT
>NZ_JAVFVN010000817.1:0-1926 GCF_030910085.1 Stenotrophomonas maltophilia group sp. RNC7
TGTCACCCTCGGCCAGGTGCCTACTTTTTCAATTTCTTCATCTGTCACTTCTCCCTCAACGCCGTAACAAATGTTATCCCGAATCGTTCCATCAATTAACGGACTATCTTGTGAAACGTAACCAATTTGACGTCGCCATGATTGTAATGAATAGTTCGTAATTGCATCTTTCCCTAATTTAATAGCACCGCTAGTTGGCTCATAAAAACGTTCTAATAGTGAAAATAATGTCGTTTTCCCGCTACCACTTGGCCCTACGATCGCTGTTACTTTTCCTGATTCAATTGTGAAATCAATATTCTTTAACACTTGCTCTTCTTCGTTATACTCGAAATATACATTTTCAAGAACAATTGGTTGCTTAGCATTTGTGACTTTCACACCAGTTTCATGGTCTTCTACTTCATATTCTAAAATAGTATTAATTCTTTCCGTTGCACCAATTGCCTTTTGGAATTGTGTAAAGAACATAGATAATTGACTCATCGGCATTATAATTTGAACTAAATATAAAATAAACGCTACTAATTCCCCAGTTGTTAATGCACCGCTAGAAACTCGCATCCCGCCATATCCTACGATAATAACAAGTAATGCCATTAAAACAAACGACATAACTGGTGAAATTAACGCTTGCACTTTTCCCTCTTTCAAACCAAATTGCAATAACTTCTCGATACCTTTATTTCCAGTTTCATATTCTCTTTTTTCTGTGTTCGAAGATTTCACTAAACGAATTTCTGATAATACTTGCGTTAGCACACTTGTAAAAGAAGCTGTTTCATCTTGAAGCGCTTTTGAAATCTTATACATTTTTCGTCCTAGTGGAACTAAGATCAGTACTGATAATGGAATAACCGTTAAAAGTAAAAGTGTCATTTTCCAATCTAAAACAAATAATACGATTAATGATCCGACAATTGAAATACCGCCTGTTAATAAATTTGACAAATGCTCAGAAATTAATGTCTTCACAACACCTGTATCATTTGTCATTCGGCTAATTGTATCGCCTGTTCTATTTTGATCATAATAAGATACTGGCAATATAAGTACCTTTTTCCACAAACGTTCTCTCAGTCCGGCTACAATCTTCTGCCCGATATAATTTAGTAAATATATAGATAATCCTGCAGCTATAGTTTGCATAATAAAGAATGCAACTAGCCCAACAATTTGTCCTGTACTAATTGACGAAAGTGAAAAATTATCTACTAATCCTTTTGTTAACATCGGAATAAATAAACTCGCTCCCGTAGAAAGCAAACTCATGAATAACGCAAAAACAAGAATCCCTTTCGAAGGATTTGTATCTTGAATAAGGCGTAAAAACTGCCTCCAACTCCCTTTTTTCTTTATTTCATTTCTAACTTCCATTTCTGTCATCTCCTCGTGTTAAACAAAACTGTTCTTTCTAAAAATAGAATACAATACAAATGTAAACTGAATGTAAACACACTTTTTCTGTTTTTACAAAATATACATAAAAACTCATCTTTACAACAGATATAAACATCTGATATTATTACCTGGTATTTAATATTGTTCTATGTGAATGATAGATAACCAATTTACAATACTATATAAATCTCCAGTTATTGAAAGGAGTATCCTTTTTGCAAACAAATATACATTCTAAAAAGGAAACAATTATTTTTATTCATGGTTTAGTCGGCAATCGTCGTGCTTTCAAAAAAGAGCATAAACGATTTTCCGCCTCTTACAACATTATTACTTATGACTTATTAGGTCACGGCGATGATAAAGGAGAAGCTATCGAATTTTCATTACAGCGTCTCGTTGATCAATTATTGAATTTATACGAAAAAGAAGGCATTCAAAAGGCTCACATTTGCGCTTTAAGCTACGGCTGTTATATCTCTACCATTTTTGCACAAATGCATCCAGAAAAAGTTTTGAGCATTT
>NZ_JAVFVN010000076.1:0-1299 GCF_030910085.1 Stenotrophomonas maltophilia group sp. RNC7
AGAAAATATTATCCCAAAATACACCAAAGGGAATAGACGTGCTCCTAGCAAAGAATATCAGGAGTATCAAAAACTTATTTCTAGACACACTTATCGAAAAGATTGGGATATTGTCGCAAAACTGAAAAAAGATGTACAAAAAATACCTTCAAAAGACACCAACGACCCAAACTTCAGAAGGTGTTACTTCATTCGGTATGCTGACGATTGGCTAATAGGTTTTTCAGGAAGCAAAGAAGAAGCAGAAACAATTAAACAAGATATAACAGACTTCCTTAACAAAGAATTAAACCTAACCTTAAGCCAAGAAAAGACCTTGATAACACATGCAAGAACTCAATACGCTAGATTTTTGGGATACGATATACACGTCCTGCATAGCGATACCAAGCATGATAGTCGTGGTCAAAGAAGTATCAACGGAGCTATTGGACTAAGGGTTCCACAAGACATCATGAGAAATAAAATGCGTGAATATATGAGGGCAGGAAAACCAATTCATCGTCCAGAAAGAACCATCAACTCAGAATTCGATATCATCAGTCAATTCCAAGCAGAGTTTCGCGGTTTCGCTCAGTATTATATGTTAGCTTATAACGTCCATCAAATAAACGATGTAAAAAGAATAGTGGAACTCTCGCTAGTGAAAACTTTGGCTAACAAGTACAAAACAACAGTGAACAAAATCTACAAAAAGTACAAAGCAAAAAGAAAAGTCAAAGGAAAAGACAAAGAATTAACAGTTCTTCAAGTGACGGTTGAAAGAGAAAAGAAAAAACCACTCGTAGCGTATTTTGGTGGCGTTGAACTAAAACATCAGAAAAAAGCACAAATAGAAGATATACCAGCCAAGATTTACAGCAAAAGAAATGAATTAATCACCAGACTTCTTAACGACAGATGTGAGCTTTGCGGTTCTGATGATAGAGTTCAAATGCACCATGTCAAAAAATTAAAAGACCTAAGAAAAGAAGGTAAAGAAAAAGCAGCTTGGGTCAGAAGAATGATTGAAATCAAAAGAAAAACATTGGCGGTTTGCCATGACTGTCATGTTAAAATTCATGCGGGAACGTATGATGGAAAGAAAATTCGCTGATAGTTAATTACTGGGGAGCGGAATGAGTAGGAAACTCTCACGTTCCGTTCTGCGAGAGGGGTTTGGAAAAGTGCTGTTCTCGAACAGTAACTCGCTGGGCTCCTACTCGAACTACAAGTCCGGTTCTTAGGGGGGAAAGAGATGGTAACATCTTTGACCTACCCGACTGCTGGCAACGCCAACATTGATTTTCGTGCGAAACT
>NZ_JAVFVN010000154.1:0-503 GCF_030910085.1 Stenotrophomonas maltophilia group sp. RNC7
AAAGTGAAACTTTAATCAGCTATCACCAATCGGGCTTTTATGAACAGTTGATCTCCCACCTAATTTCCTTGCTACAGCCTACAGCCGAATTTTGAGGTGGGAGTTTTACTGCCCGCAAATAGTGAGATAAAATAAAGTAAAAAGGCAAAAACTTCTTCAAATACATGTAGATATTTTTACCTTTCTACTCCTTCTCTCACCCCCTACCATTTTATTATAATGTTCTATCTTCACAGAACATCCGTTTCATGTATGGCATAATTTTATCCTTCTCTAAAGGGATGTGCCCTAATTGTTTATCAAAATATAAATCTAATTTAACTTTATTTACAGCATCTATCCTTTCTAATTCTTGTAATCCAGTTATAAAAGGCTCCAAATGATTTTTCATATCAAAATCAGCTGCTATATTTTGCAAGTAATAAATTGGCGGTACATAGCCTATCTTATTATAAAATGCAATAACATTTATTCTCTCTGCAAACGCATCTTTAATTTCTTGT
>NZ_JAVFVN010000136.1:0-370 GCF_030910085.1 Stenotrophomonas maltophilia group sp. RNC7
CGGGTTGCTGCTCGATCCGGGCGCGGATGATCCCGGGAACGGCGGCCACCTGCTCGACCGGGGTCTGGTAGGTGACCCGGATCGAGAACACGATGCGCCGTTGTTGCATGCGCTTGTAGTTCTGGATCGTCTGCGTGAGCAGTTCCGTGTTCGAGCAGACGATCTGCTCGCCGCCCAGGCTGCGGATGCGGGTAGTCTTGAGGCCGACATGCTCGATGCTGCCGGCCACCGCCCCGAAGACGATGAAGTCGCCGGCCTCGAATGGCTTGTCCAGGCCGATGGAGATCGAGGCGAACAGGTCGCTCAGGATGGTCTGCACCGCCAGGGCCACCGCCACGCCGCCGATGCCGAGGCTGGCCACCAGCGCGGT
>NZ_JAVFVN010000139.1:0-654 GCF_030910085.1 Stenotrophomonas maltophilia group sp. RNC7
GATTTGACGGGCGGAACCTTCAACACGCTGACCGTTGGCTCTCTCTCCGGTAATGGCACTTTTTATATGGCCACTGATGTCGATGCCAGTGACAACGACAAACTGGTGGTGACCGGCGTCGACGCTGCAAGCGGCGACCATCTTATTCATGTCCGTAACACAGGTGCGGAACCGACGACTCCAAACCATCTGATACTCGTCGAGACCAATGGCGGCGATGCCAACTTCTCGGCATACGGCGGGACAGTCGACATCGGCGTCTATTCCTATGAACTTGCCCGGATTGGCGATACATGGCGCCTGATCGGTGGCGATGGATCGGTGACGCCTCTTCCAGAGCCGGAATTCCCCGACGATTGCACGCCGGGCGTCGATTGCCCAGTCGATCCGGATCCGGATCCGGAACCACGACCGGAGCTGTCAAAGAGCGCCCAGACGGTCATCGGCCTTCATGCTGCCTCTGCCAATGTCTGGTACGCGGAAACAGGATCACTGCGTCAGCGCATGGGTGATATACGTCAGGGCAAGGGCGAAAACGGCCTGTGGGGCCGCACCTATGGTCGTGGTTTCAAGGGCAATGGTGCCAGCGGCGTCGATTTTGACCAGAATATCTGGGGTCTTCAGGCCGGTGCAGAGCGTGAAGTTAACCTCGGT
>NZ_JAVFVN010000143.1:0-653 GCF_030910085.1 Stenotrophomonas maltophilia group sp. RNC7
CGAAACTGGGGGCTGCGGGCCTTATGACGGCAGTCATTGCTGGGCAAATTCTCGCGTCGATAGCGATCGACTATTTCGGCCTGGTCGGTTTCGTCCCACGCTCGATTTCGGGGCCACGCCTTCTGGGGACGCTTCTGGTAATGGCTGGCGTCCTGGTTATGCAGGGACCAGCTATTTGGCAATCTATACAATCCGTCACCAAGTTCTCAACGCAGCACTGATTGGAAGGAAGCAGAAACATGGACAATCCGGAAAAGACTTTGTCGTCCGCTTGTTCACTGGGTGGAAACGCCATACCGGCACAAGTGCGTATTGCAAGGCCAACGGACAAGCTGGCGGCCGTCATCGCTTTTTATCGAGATGGCTTGGGTATGCCAGAGCTGGCCCGCTTCGAAGGTCATGCCGGCTATGAGGGTATTATGCTTGGTCTTCCTGACAAGTCGGTGCATCTTGAATTCACGCAACAGACGGGAGGAAGCCCATGCCCAGCTCCGAGCCTGGACAATCTTCTCGTGCTTTATGTCACAGAACGGGATGCCTATGATCGTCTCAATGAACGAATGCAACGGTTCGGTTACGCGCCGGTGGAACCGGAAAACCCATACTGGCTAGAGCGTAGTTTAACGTATCAGGATCCAGATGGCTGGAGAGTG
>NZ_JAVFVN010000148.1:0-484 GCF_030910085.1 Stenotrophomonas maltophilia group sp. RNC7
TGGCTAGCGACATAATCAGTTGAACCGGCCAATGCGGCTGAGATCGCTGAAATTCATCCAGATGAAGAAGGCCTTCCCGACGATATTGGATTCCGGCACGAAACCCCAATATCGGCTGTCGGCGCTGTTATCCCGATTATCGCCCATGGCGAAGTATTGCCCCTCGGGTACTTTGCAGCGTACCCCATCGCGGGAATATTGGCAGTTCCCGAGGTTGGGAAATTGGTACTGCGGGCGATATTCCTGCGGCCGGCTCTCATCAAGCAGGATATTGTGACTAACTTCGCCCAATTTCTCCTTATATTGTGCAATATAGGAGACACGATCAGGTTCGAAATAGTCACCGTCGCGCGTATGTGGCACCAATTGGCCGTTCACGTACAGTTTTTTGTCGAGGTAGGCGATTTCGTCACCAGGCAGGCCCACCACGCGCTTGATGTAATCGACGTCCGGATCCACCGGATAGCGGAACACGAACACATCG
>NZ_JAVFVN010000169.1:0-380 GCF_030910085.1 Stenotrophomonas maltophilia group sp. RNC7
GCCTCCAGCAGCGAACGGGCGTGGGCCAGGATCTCCTGGGCCTTGGGCGAGAGCGGCTCTTTCATGCCGTCAACCTACTAGTAGGTTGATGCCCTGTCAACTATCCGCGGCCGGGTGGGCATCATCTGGTGGTGCCGGCCCCGGGCCGGCCACTGCACCCACCCAACACCCCCCGGCTGCCCGCCCGCGGCCCGCCAACTCCACGCCCCCACCACCCCGGGTAGGCCGCCCAGGGGCCGCCACTACCACGCCCGGGCATTCGTGGCGGGATTTGACATGCAGGCATTTACCTGCATATAGTCCATCCCAAGGGGGTCGCCTGCCTGCCCATGCGAGGAACCTGCAATGGTGGATATCGCACACCGGGTCGGCATCAAGGC
>NZ_JAVFVN010000244.1:0-827 GCF_030910085.1 Stenotrophomonas maltophilia group sp. RNC7
CATATCACACACGATACAACTATTCCGTGATCTTCACCAGATGGATGGAGGGCGAATCGGGCAAAAGGTGCTAGACAATGTGAGTTTCATGACAGTCAGGGACACATATGCTAGGGGGATCCGGGCATGTGATTGCGTAGGAGTAGTCTGACACAGAGGGAGCTTCGGACCAAATTCTTCACAGCAATGCCAAGAGCACGCTCGCCATTCGAGCAGAACTACAGCGATCAAAGAGCTTCGACCGAGGATTGCGCGAGGTCTGGATACCAGGAGTTGACACTCGTCAGCTGGTTGGAAATTCGCTAAATCGGGTTAGATCTGCATTGCCGGTTCGATGATGGCCAGTCGGCCTGATCCGAGGCTCAACAGCTTGATGAAGTCAATGGGCTGATCGCCTGACAGTGGATGAAAGTGCGGCGTTGACGTTTGCAATCGGTGGTAAAACGAAGTGCGGGAAGGGAACGAAACTCGCTTCGGCTTAAATTGAACGAAAATGCATGCTGGCATTACCGCAGTGAGTATCTGGTTTTGACCTGGTACTCGGCCACCGTGCACATGTTTAGGACCAGTCCGACCGAGTCTGTTGAATTCCCTCTGGTAAATCTAGTTTCTCCGGTGAACTGTAGGATCGATTTTCAATCGGCAAAGGTAAAACCCCTCCCCCGTATCGCATGTAACGGAAGCAAAATCCCTGCTTTTTTTGCCCGTCTCCTCAGACGGCTCACGATTGTGTCCAGATGAGCATAGTTGAACTCATAGACATCTTCTCCGAGTGCCTCAACCAGCTCACGCCGCTCAACAGTTGCACCGCGCTCGGCCAGCAGACG
>NZ_JAVFVN010000309.1:0-322 GCF_030910085.1 Stenotrophomonas maltophilia group sp. RNC7
CCTGTTGATTTCGGAGATCAAGCGGTACTGTTTCTTCTAGGTTTTGTGCCACTTGATCTAGGGACTTGGCGGCTTGGTAGACCGTGTGGATTCGTTTTTCTTCGCGGCGCCCGTGTTGTTCCATGTGTTTAGGTAGTTCTGTATGGCGGGGGGTGGCGGCTGATTCGGCCGGGCTTCGATCCACGCAGGGCGTGTATCTACCGGTCCTGCCATGGTTCATGGGGTTGCCGGCCAGCGGCCGGCACTACCCACGCGCGCTTACGCGCTGATGCCGTATTCCTTCAGCTTCTTGCGCAGGGTGGCGCGGTGGATGCCCAGCATC
>NZ_JAVFVN010000320.1:0-469 GCF_030910085.1 Stenotrophomonas maltophilia group sp. RNC7
AGAGAAATATTATAGATGAGTTGCATAAGGATAAAATAAATTATTCACGAGAATTAAAGCGAGCATTTAGCGAAAGAGATAAAAATTCAATTATAAATGAAGATATTGCTTTTAATTTGCTCAAGTGTATACAGGGTGTTAGAAATAGGATAAACCATGGTAATTTTAAGGAAATAACTCCCAAAGCAGTACTAGGATCATACGAATTATTACTTCCATTAACTCAAGAATTAATGAAAGAGTACTTAAATGAATCGAATTAAAAATAATATGTGTAGGCCATAAGTTGTGAGTTATTGGATTAAAAAGGAGCTGATTTAATGGATATAGCAGCATTATCAATGGGAATGAGTCAAATGAATCTGTACCAGAAAGCTAGTATTTCTGTAATGAAAATGGCAATGGATGCTGGAAAAACACAGATAAATGACATGGTGTAAATGATAGATCAAAATACTAACATTATGGA
>NZ_JAVFVN010000352.1:0-349 GCF_030910085.1 Stenotrophomonas maltophilia group sp. RNC7
GAAAATGTAACGGGGCTAAACACACCACCGAAGCTATGGCTTGCGTCGACTTCACTGCTTCTTTGAAGCGTGGAGCTGTGAGACATTTTTGCCGAATTCAACCTTGAATCACAGGGTTGCTTACAAACAAACTTCTATATAATAGAAGATTTCGGCCAAATGCGCTTAGGCTAAACTCACTTCGAAGGCGAAGTGAAGTCGATGCAGGGGTAGGGGAGCGTTGTGTACCGGGTTGAAGGTAGACCGGAAGGACTGCTGGACTGTACACAAGTGAGAATGCCGGTATGAGTAACGAAAAGACATGTGAGAATCATGTCCGCCGAAAGCCTAAGGGTTCCTGGGGAAGGCT
>NZ_JAVFVN010000189.1:0-1043 GCF_030910085.1 Stenotrophomonas maltophilia group sp. RNC7
GTTTTTTCATTCTTTTTTGTATACGGAATCGTCTTCGCTTCTCTTGTTTTTTGCTGCAACAATTCGAAATATTCCTTCTCTAAACCATTTACAAAATCAATACCTTTTTTAGTAATTTTCACATAAACATCTGACTTCTCCGAAGCGGCCAATTCCACATAGTCCGTACTTTCTAAATTTATTAATATACTTTTCACTTTAGATTCGTATCTTTGAAATTGTGTTTTGATTTTTTTCTCAGATCCTGGATTACTTAAGTGTTTAAAAATTATTTCATAATCTTTTGATGAAACAATTACATAATAAAAAAGTAATTCAGACACTCGTATTCCTTTTCTCTTAGATTTAAATTCATTTAACACACATAACATATTAGCTGTCTCTAAATGAACATTATTAAAAAGCAATCTTATTGATAGTGGTAAAACATTTGTATTCGTCATAGTGATCACCCTATCTCTCTCTTATATCCCCACCAAATATCCATCTCAGGGTTATTAGCAAGAACATGAATAAAGCCTTTATTCTCAAACTCCATAGGTCTATTTTCTCCTAATACACCTTCTATCCGTCCATAATTCATCTCATTTAAGATTGTATGCATTTCATCCACAAAACTTTGGCTATCTTCATGATCTTTGAAGGACTTTTTATAAGTCTCCTTATGCCTCATTCGACATAAATTTAGCATAGAGCCAATGATTTTCTGATCAAAACCATCGTATTCTGTTAGTTCACGAATATACTTCTCTGCAAACAAAAAATATTCTTGACTTAAATCTCTTGTATCCTCATCAATATTTTCAACTAATAATTTTTGGTGAAATAAATCATCATTAAGGGTTTCTTTTTCCTCTTTAGAAGGAAGTTCTGTTGGTATTATGATTTTTTTTTTGGGTGACGAGGGTTGAGTTCCTTTTGAAATTTCCCGAAGAAATTCTCTAATACTTTCAACATGTCCATTTTCAGAAGAATCATACGAGATTACTCTAATCCTATAATTGTCATTCAATTCTTGAACCTCTGCTTCAGAAGGATTATCT
>NZ_JAVFVN010000422.1:0-318 GCF_030910085.1 Stenotrophomonas maltophilia group sp. RNC7
GATCACCTGCCCGGAATCCAGGCCGAAGGTGCCGTTGCCGGTATGGAGGATGCGCCCGCCGGCGTTGGCCAGGCTGCCCAGTTGCAGGTCGAGGTCCTGGTTGGCGCTTTCCAGCACGCCGTAGGCGTTGTTCAGGCCGCCAGCGACCAACCGCGTGCTGCCGCTGCGGCCGAGGGCGCGCAGGCTGCCGCCGCTGTTGTCGATCGCGGCGGCACGCAGGTGCAGCTCGCTCTCGCTTTCCAACTGGCCGAAGCGGTTGGCCAGCGCGCCGGCCAGGCTGAAGTCGATGCGCCCGGCGCCGACCTTGCCGCCCTGGCC
>NZ_JAVFVN010000479.1:0-5741 GCF_030910085.1 Stenotrophomonas maltophilia group sp. RNC7
GCGGGCCGCGCGGGGGGGGGGGCGGCGGGCGCCTTCGCCTCCAACCCCGCGGGGCGCCGCCCCGCGGCCGCGGGGGGGCGGGGCCCGGCGCGCCCCCCCCCGCCGCTACCGGCAGGTCAGGCTTCCGGAACGAAGCCAGCCGGCTTCTCTGCGTCCTTCTCGAACAGGAACTTGACCAGTTCGCCTTCAAGGAACGCACGATGTTCCGGCGTGCGCGGCGACAGCCGGTTCTCGTTGATCAGCATGGTCTGGTGGGCCAGCCACGCGGCCCAGGCCTGCTTGCCGATGTTGTTGAAGATGCGCTGGCCCAGCTCGCCGGGGTAGGGCACGAAGTCCAGGCCCTCGGCATCGCGTTGTTCGTACTGGCAGAAGACGGTTCGGGGCATGGCACTCACTCGTGGTTGCGGGGTTTGCTGGAATTTCGTTTCGGCGTCTTGATCGTGGCGCCGTCGAGCAGTTTGCGGATCGGTGCCGGCAGGCCCAATGCGGGTAGCTCGTCGTTGGCGACCCAGCGCAGCGTGGGTTCTTCCACGCGCAGGCCGCGCACCTTCCGTGACAATACCTGCAGGTGCAGCCTGTAGTGGCTGAAGGTGTGCTGCAGCACCGGCAGTTCCTCCGCATCTTCCAGCGAGCCGTCGACATGTGCGTCGAACCAGTCCTGCAGGTCGCTGCCGGCCTCGGCCTGCGGCAGCGTCCACAGCTGCGCCCAGATGCCGGTGTCCGGCCGCTTCTGCAGCAGCACGCGCTGCTGGGCGTCGCGCAGCAGCAGTGCAACTGCTTCGCGTTCGGGCAGGGTCTTGCTGGGCTTGGGCGTGGGCAGTTCAGCGGTGCGGCCTTCGCGCCGCGCCACGCATGCGTCCTGCAGCGGGCAGATCACGCAGGCCGGCTTGGCCCGGCTGCATACCGTCGCCCCCAGGTCCATCTGCGCCTGGGTGTAATCGGCCATGCGCCCGGCCGACACCTGCGCGACGTGCGCCTCGGCAATCGCCCACAGTTGTTTCTCGATGGCCGGCAGGCCGGGAAAGCCGTCGATGCCGTGGTAGCGGCTGAGCACGCGCTTGACGTTGCCGTCGAGAATCGCGAACCGCTCGTTCCAGGCCTGGCTGAGGATCGCACCGGCGGTGCTGCGGCCGATGCCGGGCAGGGCATGCAATGCATCGAAGTCGCGCGGCAGGTCGCCGTCGTGCAGTTCCACGCAGCGCTTTGCCGCGGCATGCAGATTGCGTGCACGGGCGTAGTAGCCGAGCCCGGCCCACTGCGCCATCACTGCGTCATTGCTGGCGGCAGCGAGGTCGGGCAGGGTCGGGAAGTGCTGCAGGAACCGCTGGAAGTACGGGATGACCGTAGCCACCTGGGTCTGCTGCAGCATGATTTCCGACAGCCAGACCCGATAGGGGCTGCGCGGGTGCTGCCAGGGCAGGTCATGGCGACCGTGGTCGTCGAACCAGTGCAGCAGGCGGGCGACGAAGTCGTCTTCCTGGGCAGTGTCGGCGCTTGCGTGCGGCTGGCGGGGCATGAGTGTTCCGGAAGGAGGCAGCCACCCATGGGGTGGCTCTGCTTCGCCCTGGTGGAGCCACCCATGGGTGGCTGCACCAGATTGCGGTGGCTGCGCGATCTATCAGGCGCCCAATGCTTCGGGCAGCAGGGCGTCGACGAAGGCTTCCGGATCGAACACACGCAGGTCTTCCGGACGCTCGCCGATACCGGCGAAGCGGATCGGAATACCGAACTCGCGGGCCAGCGCGAACACCACGCCGCCCTTGGCGGTGCCGTCCAGCTTGGTCACCACCAGGCCGGTCACGTTCACTGCGGCATTGAACTGGCGCAGCTGCGACAGCGCGTTCTGGCCGGTGGTGCCGTCGATCACCATCAGCACTTCGTGCGGGGCGGTGGGGTCGATCTTGCCGAGCACGCGGCGGATCTTGCCCAGCTCGTTCATCAGCCCGGACTGGGTGTGCAGGCGGCCGGCGGTATCGGCGATCAGCACCGAGGTACCGCGGGCCTTGCCGGCCTGCAGCGCGTCGAATGCCACCGAAGCGGCATCGGCGTTCTGCCCCTGCGCGACCACGGCCACGCCGTTGCGCTCGCCCCAGGCCTGCAGCTGGGCCACGGCGGCGGCGCGGAAGGTATCGCCGGCAGCCAGCATCAGGCTGTGGCCGTCATCCTTGAAGCGCTTGGCCAGCTTGCCGATGGTGGTGGTCTTGCCGACGCCGTTGACGCCGACGGTGAGCACCACGAAGGGCTTGGCGTTGCGGTCGATCACCAGCGGCTTGGCCACCGGCTGCAGGATCGCGATCAGCTCGGCGCGCAGCGCGGCCAGCAGCGCATTGGCGTCGGCGAACTCGCGCGACTTCATGCGCTTGCGCAGGCCCTCGACCAGATCGGTGGTGGCGCCCACGCCGACGTCGGCGGTGATCAGGGCGGTTTCCAGTTCGTCCAGCAGATCGTCGTCGAGCTTGGGGTTGCGCGAGAACAGGCCGCCGAAGCTGCGCGCGATGACGCTGTTGCGCAGGCGTTCGCGCCAGCCGGGCTTGCCGGCGGGCGCCGGCGGGGCATCCACCAGCGCCGGCAGGTCGGTGGCCGGGGCGGTTGGTTCCTCGACCGGAATGACCGGAGCCAGAGGAGCCAGCACAGCGGCCGCAGCGAGCGCTTCAGCCTGGACGTCCTCGGACGCGGTGGCCGGCTGCGCAGCTGGCACGGCAGGCACTTCGGCGACGGGGGCCTGTACGGCGACGGTGGCCGGTTCCGGTGCCTTGGCTTCGACCACCGCGGCGGTGGGTGCGTCTTCGGCCGGGGCGGCCGACGGGAACGCCGCCGCCAGCTCTTCAGCCGAGTAGTGCTGGGTCTTGGGCGCCTCCGTGGTGGGGGCATCCTGGGGCTTCTTGCGGCGGAAAAAACTGAGCATTGGCAAAAGGCGCTGAAATCAGAGGGATATGCTACCACTCGGGCCTGTCGGGCCGATGTGGACTCAAGGTCGCGGCCGGCCGGCCGCTAACCGGTCCGGAGGGTTGCGCGGAGCGGCCCGGAGACCGCCATGAACAACGTGATGGGAATCGCCCTAGGCGGCATGCGTGCGGCCCAGCAGGGCGTGCAGGTGGCAGCGCACAACGTGGCCAATCTGGCGACCCCCGATGCGCAGCGCCTGCAGTTGCAGCGCGGTGCCACTGGACAGGGCGGGGTGCAGGCCTCGGTGACTGCCGCCGGCGCCGATGTCGGTGCACCGCTGGGAGATCTGCTGGCGGCGAAAGCCGAGGTAGTGGCCTTCGCCGCCAATGCCTCGGTGATCCGCCGCCAGGACCAGATGCTGGGCTCGCTGCTGGATCGCGAAGCCTGAACCCCCTCCGCAGGCGCGAACCGCCGCCCCTGGTGGGTGCCAACCTTGGTTGGCACGCTTTTGGGGCGCCAACCAAGGTTGGCCTCTACCAAGGCACCGCCGGGCCATGCCCGGCGACCACCGCCTCGATCAGGCCGACAGCTCCAGCAGCAGTTTGTTCAGGCGCGCCACGTAGGCGCCCGGGTCCTTCAGGCTGTCACCGGCGGCCAGTGCGGCCTGGTCGAACAGCACCCGGCCGAGGTCGTCGAAGCGCGCGCCATCGGCTTCGGCGTCGAGCTTGGCGATCAGCGGATGGCCCGGGTTGATCTCCAGCACCGGCTTGCTGTCCGGCACCTTCTGCCCGCTGGCTTCCAGGATCTGGCGCATCTGCAGGCCCAGGTCCTGCTCGCCGATGGCCAGCACCGCCGGCGAATCGGTCAGGCGGTGCGACACGCGCACCTCGGCCACTTCGTCACCCAGGACCGTCTTGAGCCGCTCGACCAGGCCCTGCTTGTCCTTTGCTGCAGCTTCCTGTGCCTGCTTGTCCGCATCGGTTTCCAGTGCGCCCAGGTCGAGATCGCCACGGGCGATGTCGACGAAGCCCTTACCGTCGAAATCGGTCAGGTAGCCCATCAGCCACTCGTCGATGCGGTCGGTCAGCAGCAGCACTTCCACGCCCTTCTTGCGGAACACTTCCAGGTGCGGGCTGTTGCGTACCTGGCTGTAGCTCTCGCCGGTGAGGTAGTAGATCTTGTCCTGGCCTTCGGTCATGCGGCCGATGTAATCGGCCAGCGACACGCTCTGCGCATCGCCGTCGCCGCGGGTGGAGGCGAAGCGCAGCAGGCCGGCCACCTTCTCGCGGTTGTTGTAGTCCTCGGCCGGGCCTTCCTTCAGCACCTGGCCGAACTCCTTCCAGAACGTGGCGTACTGCTCGGGCTTGTCGGTGGCCAGCTTCTCCAGCATGTCCAGCGAACGCTTGGTCAGCGCCGATTTCATCGAATCGATGACCGGGCCGGACTGCAGGATCTCGCGCGAGACGTTCAGCGACAGGTCGTTGGAATCGACCACGCCCTTGATGAAGCGCAGGTACAGCGGCAGGAACTGCTCTGCCTGGTCCATCACGAACACGCGCTGCACGTACAGTTTCAGGCCCTTGGGCGCATCGCGGTGGTACAGGTCGAACGGCGCGCGGCCGGGCACGTACAGCAGCGAGGTGTACTCCAGCTTGCCCTCGACCTTGTTGTGGCTCCACGCCAGCGGGTCGCTATGGTCGTGCGCTACGTGCTTGTAGAACTCGGTGTACTCGGCGTCGCTGATCTCGGTGCGCGGGCGGGTCCACAGCGCGCTGGCGCGGTTGACGGTCTCCCACTCGACGGCGGCGCCTTCTTCACCTTCCTTCGGCATCTGGATCGGCAGGCCGATATGGTCCGAGTACTTCTTGAGGATGCTGCGCAGGCGCCAGCCATCGGCGAAGTCGTGCTCGCCTTCCTTCAGGTGCAGCACGATGCGGGTACCGCGCTCGGCCTTGTCGACGGTGGCCACTTCGAAATCGCCTTCGCCACGCGAGCTCCAGCGCACGCCTTCGGCTGCAGCCAGGCCGGCGCGGCGCGAGGTCACTTCCACTTCGTCGGCGACGATGAAGGCGCTGTAGAAGCCGACGCCGAACTGGCCGATCAGCTGCGAATCCTTCTTCTGGTCGCCGGACAGCTGCCGCAGGAAGTCGCCGGTGCCGGACTTGGCGATGGTGCCGAGGTGGGCGATGGCTTCGGCGCGGCTCATGCCAATGCCGTTGTCTTCGATGGTGATGGTGTGGGCGGCGGCGTCGAAGCTGACGCGCACGCGCAGCTCGCTGTCGCCTTCCAGCAGCGCCGGCTGGGTCAGGGCCTCGAAGCGCAGCTTGTCGGCGGCGTCGGCAGCGTTGGAGACCAGCTCGCGCAGGAAGATTTCCTTGTTGGAGTACAGCGAGTGGATCATCAGCTGCAGCAGCTGCTTGACTTCGGTCTGGAAGCCAAGGGTTTCGGTCTGGGTGGTCTCGGTCATCGATAGGGCTCCATGTGCAATGCCGCGCCAGCGCGTGCGGCCTCGCCAAGGGGTAGGGATGATTGTCCCGAAATCAAGGGGTTGGTCGGCAGGGCTTGCAGCCCTGCACCTGCAGAGGCCGAAGCAACAGCAACAGCAATAGCAACAGCGGGCTATCCTTGGGATGGCGGGGTGGTGTGGGTTGGCAGGACACGCCGTAAACCCGTCCATGGGGGCTCGATGGCGCCATCCATGGCGCCAACGGTCCCAGCCCCACACCGCCCCACCTCCGACAGATTCCCGCTGCTGTGGGTAGGTGTCGACCTTGGTCGACACGGTAGATCCACGCCATGCGTGGATGCTCTTCGTTCAATCTTCGAAATACTCGATTTCGATGAAGATTCATCCA
>NZ_JAVFVN010000549.1:0-327 GCF_030910085.1 Stenotrophomonas maltophilia group sp. RNC7
ACCACGTGGATGCGCTGGTTGATCACGTTGCGGTGGTCGTCGGAGTAGCTGGCGAAATAGCGGTCGATCGGCCGCGCAAGCTCGGTGGATGTCTGCATGCTGCGTCGCTTCCTCGGACAACGGTAGTGGCGGGCGCGGGGCCGCCCCCCCCCGCCCCACCCCGGTGGCGGGGGGGGCGGGCCCCCACCCCCGGCCTCGCCGCTTGGCCTGGGGGGGCCCCCCCCCCCCCCCCCACTACCGTTGTCCGAGGAAGCGACGCAGCATGCAGACATCCACCGAGCTTGCGCGGCCGATCGACCGCTATTTCGCCAGCTACTCCGACGACCA
>NZ_JAVFVN010000551.1:0-618 GCF_030910085.1 Stenotrophomonas maltophilia group sp. RNC7
TCTACGGACTTTCTGAAACGGATTGCTCTCAGGCAAGAAGTGCCCACCAAAAATAGGTGGCATCAAATCATGAAGAAAACGAACAAAGGCTACGGTGCAACTGTGGGCAGTGACGGACGACGTCAATATGACCGAGCTTCGATAGATCGTCTTTTTGCAGCACCCTTGAACCGCGGCGTCGGTATCACGGCTTCCACGGGGGTGGGATGTCAATCTCCTGCGGAAAAGGATACAGAGCACCAAGCAGGACTGACCCTGCGGCTTCGACGTTCGCCCCGGTTCAGGTCGGCCCCGACCGGAGTGTGGCCGCGGCTCCAGGCACATACTGCGCCGTTCTGTATCCTACCGCCGCCGCGTCCGCCAACGGACGGACGATTACCCTCGCTCAAAATTGCTTAACTGGAACGGCCTCGTTACCGAAGGTCCAAACCTAGACTTTTGAAGCAGTTGGCGAGGTAATGCCCCTTAACCGATGCGACTGCCAACATAATCTTGACATATGTCATAAGATAGAATTAGCTTGATGCAAATTGAGCAGATGTTGCTTCGTGGGGACCCCCTTCCCGGGGTGAAGCGCATCCAGCTTGGGAGGAAATGTTTGTGATGGGATTCAGCATT
>NZ_JAVFVN010000565.1:0-282 GCF_030910085.1 Stenotrophomonas maltophilia group sp. RNC7
CAGGCTCATCACGCTGGACGGCGACTGGTTGGCCTGGGCCAGCATCGCGGTACCGGCCTGCTGCAGGATCTGCGTGCGGGTCAGTTCAGCGGTTTCCTTGGCGTAGTCGGTGTCGCGGATACGGCTGCGCGAGGCCGACAGATTTTCCGAGGTGGTGTTCAGGCTGGCGATGGTGGAGGTGAAGCGGTTCTGGATCGCACCCATGTCGGCACGCGAGGAGTTCACCGAAGTCAATGCATCGTCAACGATGGACAGAGCGCGCTGGGCGCCTTCCACCGTGGT
>NZ_JAVFVN010000640.1:0-332 GCF_030910085.1 Stenotrophomonas maltophilia group sp. RNC7
CAGGGCGCGCAGGCGCCGTATTCGATGAGCCGATGACGCGCACTCGGTAGGTGCCAACCTTGGTTGGCACGCTTCACGGGTGACCGGGAACCTGTAGAGGCGAGCCCATGCTCGGCGCAGGCCACGGGCCAGGAGCAGCCCCGCAAGGGCTCGGCGCTACCAGGGCAATTCAACAACCCTCACCGAAACCCCACCCCCACCCGCGCGCCACCGAGCGGCGCCGTTTCAAACTACAACAACCCGCCATCCCCCTGCCCGATCTCGGCCACTAACGCCACCCCCACCCCGCAGCCGACCCCCTCCCTCCTGCCCCGATGCCTGCGCCGAGCATG
>NZ_JAVFVN010000656.1:0-987 GCF_030910085.1 Stenotrophomonas maltophilia group sp. RNC7
ACACCAAACTTCTGCTACCTTATCCGATACTGGACTATATCTTAAAGCATACCCAGTGTCGGCAATTTTTTTTATTTTATTATAATCTATTGGAATATTAAGCATTTGAAAAATGCTCTCTTCCGAATAAAATTTAATACCATCACCATTAATATCGTTATATTGCTCAGAAAGAATATTCATTCTAACTACTGAATCATCTGCTATAAAAAACTCATAATCATCATAATAATAAATTGTAATTAGAAAATTCCCTCTGTCTGTTGAGTTATTCCAATCTTCTTTTCGATTAGGTTCACCCATTTTTTCGATTAGTTCCTCCGAAGATATCCTAGAGAACTGATTAACATCAACAAGCACTTCATATGGTTCGATATTTGCTGAACTGCTGCACCCCATTATAAGTAAAACTATAATTAACAATAAGGTTAAAATATATTTTTTCATATCTCCATCCCCCTTTTTATCTATTATATCTATTAAAGGAATATTATAGCAATATGAAAAGTCTATTTCTTTAACTTTCTAGCTTCTTGTTCTTCTTTTTCTGCTCTAACTATAATGCTAGCATATGTGAAAGCTCTTTCTTTGTACCCCATGGGATCATTTGCCGAACATATGCCTAATAATACGCCAGGTCTTATATGTAATTTTTGAAGTGCAAAGTGTGCCAAATTGCTTTCTGCGTCACCCTGCACTATTAGTTTTTTGCTTCTTCTACCTCGTCATTAATATCTTTATCTAAGCCAGATAGTTTTTGTACTTCTTCTGTAAGCGCTACATACTCTCCAACTAGCAACATTTTTTTAAGTAGGCTACTAGCACCTAAAACTCCATAATGCTTTTGAAGTTCTGCATTAGTTAAATCTGGGGAAATTACTGCATTTGCTGTAAGTTCTGCAATATATTCCATTCTGTTAAAAGATTCATTTCCCTTTTTGTCTCTCTTGGTATGTTTCTTCATTAGTAACTCATTTTCATCTTGAG
>NZ_JAVFVN010000678.1:0-848 GCF_030910085.1 Stenotrophomonas maltophilia group sp. RNC7
CCTTATTCAATCAGGCGGCACACTTGAGATCGGTGGCGGGGAGCTGATCGTTGCCGGGGATTACCGGATCCAGAGCAAGCAAGTAGCGTCGAATGGAACGGTAACCTACAGTGCCAGCAGCGGATATCTGAAGATGACCCAAGCTTCGGATGTGGTAGAGATAGGCGGACAATTTATCATGCAGTCGCAGTACAGTCATGAGGGATGGCTGACGGCAGGGACGATGGACCTCAAGGGACATTTCACTCAGCTTAGCGCCTCGGTGTCGGACAATTTTCGTACATCCGGTGCCCATAAGGTCATTCTGAGCGGTCATCAGCAGCAAGTAATTAGCATGAATAGCGATAATTCATCTTTCTTCAATATTCTGAAGATGTCGAATACATCTGGGGAAGGTGTGAAGTTTGCGACAAGAGTCTATGTCAACAAAGAACTACAGCCAACAACTACACCAATTGTCGATGGGCACAACCTGATCTTAACCACTAATGTGCCGATCTCTTGGGCAAGCTGGCATGCCAATCTGGGGCTTGATGGGAATCGCAGCTTGCAGCAGGACGTCACGATTGAGGGAGACTTGCACATTTATGGGGGCACCATTCATCTGAATGGCCACAAGCTGACGGTGAAAGGGAGCTTGTATCAACTTGGAGGAATGCTGGACCTGGCAGGCGGAGAGGTACAGGTACAGGGCAATGTGGTTCACTCCGGTGGGACGCTTGCCATCAATGAAGGCCAGCTGAATGTGGAGGGCAGCTATCGTATGCAGTCGGAACGTGTGGACGCCAACGGCACAGTGACCTATGGCTATAGTCATGGAGGTCTGCAAATGATAAAAGCATCCGACT
>NZ_JAVFVN010000715.1:0-445 GCF_030910085.1 Stenotrophomonas maltophilia group sp. RNC7
AATGCTCATCGGCTACAGGGGCGCTTGCCAGGGCGGCGTAGTAGACAGGAGTGCCCACGGGCATTTCCCAAGCGCTACGGTCTTTTGCCCATTCGAGATACCGTGAAGTTTCATCGCCCGCGACGTGTGCTACAGGAGCAATTGGGATTGGGCGGTCCGCCTCGGTGCCTTCAGGCATAGGCCCCCATTCTGTAGCCTGATTTCGACGGTCTTGATAAGCCTGTTGCTCTTGTCTGGCTTTCTCCCGCAGAGCGTCAGCCATCTTCGCCATAGGTGACTCATCGGCTACAGGGGCGCTTGCCAAGATGGCGCTCAGGTCGGTGGATGCTCGGCGCGCGTCCTGCACAAGATCGCCGGTATCCAGCCCAGGGACGATCTTGTCGATCAGTTCGTGCAGTGCCTGTTCGAGCGGTAGCGTGGAATCGGCTATCGGGGCAGATACCTT
>NZ_JAVFVN010000056.1:0-17236 GCF_030910085.1 Stenotrophomonas maltophilia group sp. RNC7
GCAGTTCCTGCACCTGAGCCGGTGATGCGGTGGGGGCGGGCCGGTGGTGCCCACACCCCCGAAGAAGCCGCGCCCCCCCCCCGGGGCCGGTGGGGCCCGCCCCCCCCCCCCACGGGCGGCGGGCGCCCGGGCGGGGGGGCGGGGGGCCACCTGGCCCCCGCCCTGGGCCGCGCCTCTACTGGGGTGGGCGGACCAACGGTCCGCACCCACCGCATCACCGGCTCAGGTGCAGGAACTGCAGGTGCCGTTCGTACTGGCTGATGATGTCGTTGATGATCTGCTTGCGGCTGTAGCCCACCAGATCGTAATCCTGGCTGCCTTCAAACAGATGCACCTCGGCGCGGTAGTAGCGTTGGTTGCGCAGCTGCTGGGCGGCGAACGACGGGGTCAGGTAGCCACTCAGGATCACCCGGTACAGGAAATCCTGCTGCTCGCCGTGGTTCACCGTCAGCTCCATGTCGCCGGCCTCGAAGCGCGTCGCCACGTCCCAGCCCTGCCCGCGCAGCTGCTCGGCCACCGCCTCCATCGCCGGCTTCACCGTGTCATCCATGAAGCGGTAGACCTGGTCGCGCACCGGGAAGTGCATGGCCTGGCTCAGGCGCTGGCGCCAGCCCTGATGATGGCGATCGTCTCCGATCAAGGGCGACGGCCGGTATTGCAGCGCGCGCTTGCGGTGCGACTCGTCACTGAACGCGCGGGTCAGGCCCCACATCATCAGCAACAGGATCGCCGAGAACGGCAGCGATGCCAGCACCACCGCCGATTTCAATGCATCGATGCTGCCGGCCAGCAACAACCCGGCGGTCAGCACCGCGATCACCGTGCCCCAGAACACGCGCAGCCAGCGCGGACCATCGTCTTCGGGTGATCCACCATGCGACGACAGCGTGGACAACACCACCGCCCCCGAATCAGCGGAGGTCACGAAGAAGATGAAGCTCACCAGCACCGTCACCGCGATCACCGTGCGGCTCCACGGGTAGCCATCCAGCAGTGCATACAACACGGTCGGTGGGTCATCCACCGCCAGCTGTGCCAGTTGCTGCTGGCCGTGGTGGAGCACCTGGTCCAGTGCGCTGTTGCCGAAGATCGACAGCCAGGCCAGGGTGAAGCCGAGCGGGATCAGCAGCACCCCGAATACGAATTCGCGGATGGTGCGGCCACGTGAGATGCGCGCGATGAAAAGGCCGACGAACGGTGCCCAGCCGATCCACCAGGCCCAGTAGAACACCGTCCAGCCGCCCAGCCATTCCGGGCGACCGCCGTAGGCGTATACGTCGAAACTCTTGCCGACCACGCTGCCCAGGTAATCGCCCAGGTTCTGCATCAAGGTGCTGAACAGGTACTGCGTCGGCCCGGCAAACAGCATGAACAGCACCAGCGCGATCGCCAGCAGCATGTTGATGTTGGCCATCCAGCGCACGCCCTTCTCGACGCCGGACACGGCCACGGCCACCGCCGCGCCCATCATGCTGACCACCAGGATGATCTGCACCAGGTTGGAGTGCGGAATGTTGAACAGGTGCGACAGACCGGCATTGAGGTGCAGCACGCCGAAGCCCATGTCGGCACCGATGCCGAATACGGTGGCGACGATGCCCAGCGCATCCACGATGTAGCCGATCGGGCCGTTGATGCGCTTGCCGATCAGCGGGTACAGCGCCGAGCGCAGGGCCAGTGGCAGGTTGTGGCGATAGGCGAAGTAGGCCATCGCCATCGCCGCCAGCGCGAACACGCCCCAGCCGTGCAGGCCCCAGTGCAGGAACAGCAGCTGCATGGCCTGGCGCGCGCCAGCCTCGCCTGCGGCCGGATCGCCCTGCGGCGGCTGCAGGTAGTGGGTCAGCGGTTCGGACACGCAGAAGAAGAACAGGGTGATGCTGATGCCGGCGGCGAACAGCATGCCGGCCCAGGAGAGGTAGCTGAACTCCGGCTCGTCATGGTCGGCACCCAGCTTGATGCCACCGTACTTGGACAGCGCCACGCCCACCACGAACACCAGGTACAGGGTCATGGCCAGCAGGTAGTACCAGCCGACGTTGAGGGCGGCCCAGTCCTGTGCCTTGAGCAGAAGGCGGCCCGCGCCGAGCGGGAACAGGCTGACGAACAGCGCGAACGCCACGACAACGATCGCCGCGAAGGCGAACACGGGCCGAAGGGTACGCACCGGGGATTGTTGCGGCTCCAGTACTTCCATGGGGCGGCGTTCTCCGGTAGATCAAAGGGTTAGCCGACCGATTCTGGCTGAACCGCAGTGGACAGAGCATGAAGTTGCGGCCTGCGGTCGCAGGCCCGTCCGCTCATTCCGTGGTATCACGCGCGCGCCGGAGTGCCACCTTGCCCGCGCGGGCTGCGGCGCGGCCACGCGCATCCTGTCCGATCACGACATTACGTGCACCGCACACAGCTTGTTGCCATCCGGGTCACGCAGATAGGCCAGGAACACCTGGCGACCGGACATGTTGCGGATGCCGGGCGGATCTTCGATGGCGGTACCACCGTGAGCCACGCCAGCCTCCTGCCAGGCACGCACGGCCTCTGCGCTGCCCAGACTGAAACCGATGGTGCCGCCGTTGGCATGGCACGCTGGTTGCCCATCGATCGGCGCGGTTACACCGAACATCCGCCCATCCTTGAAGTACAGCAGCCGTCCCTTCTCGTCGAATACGCCCGCACGCGCGTCCATCGCAGCGAACAGCGCGTCGTAGAAGCGACGTGCGGCATCCATGTCGTTCGTTCCCACGGTGATGTGGCTGAACATGCGGGCACTCCATGTGGAAAACCGCAGTGTCGATGAGCATGGGCGACTTCGCAAATCGCTGCATCATCGCCGCCCCGCTCGCGACCGGCCGTGCTGCTACTTGGCGGTGCTGAGCAGCAGTACCGCCGCCGTGACCAGGGCGATGCCAACCCAGCCGATCGGCCGCAGGCGGTTGCCGAACAACAGGCGGCCGCAGCTGGCGGTGCCGATCACGCCGATCGCCCCCCACATCGCATAGGCCGTGGCCAGATCCATGTAGCGCACGGCCTGGCCCAGCAGGGCGAAGGCGATCCAGACCAGGACGATCGCACCGACGCCCCAGCGCCAACGACGGAAACCCTGCGACTTGGCCACCATCATGTTGGCGGCCACGTCGATCAGCGCGGAACAGATCACGAAAAACAGGGCCAGGGTATTCATCAGTGCACCTCCCCGAGGGTGACGCAGACGATGCCGACCACCGCCAACACCAGACCGGCCAGCTGCTGCAGCGACAGGCTTTCACCGAACACGGTGAGGCCGACCACGGTCAGCAGGGTCAGGCCAAGGCCTTCCCACACCGCGTAGGCCACGCCCACGGCGATGCGGCGCACCGACTGCGCCAGGAAGAAGTAGGACAGCGCCAGCGCGCCGGCCATGATCAGGTAGCCGCTCCAGCCGCCATCGCGGGCGGCATGGGCCATGAACGAGGTGCCGACCACCTCGGCGATGATCGCCACGGTCAGGCAGACCCAGGCGGCCAGCGCGCCACGGGCAGGAACAGTACGGGACATGTGAAGCTCCTTGCAGGGCGGGGACCGCGCCGCCTCTTCAATGGGTCCACGGCATGCGTGGAGGGTCCGGAACGCCCCGCAGACAGGGGCGACGGCGGCCAGTATCATCGCCTTTTACGGTGGTATCAAAATGGATTCCATCGACAGGAGCGATGGTTCAATGCCCTATTCCCCCGAATCCCTGCAGGCCTTCGTGGAAGCCGCCGCGCTGGGCTCGTTCTCGGCGGCGGCGCGGCGCCTGCGCAAGACGCAGTCAACGGTCAGTACCGCCATTGCCCATCTGGAGGCCGACCTCGGGGTGAGCCTGTTCGACCGCAGCGGGCGCTACCCCCGGTTGACCGAGGCCGGGCGCCAGGTGCTCGGCCATGCCCAGGAAATCCTCGCCGCCGATGCGCGCCTGCAGCAGTTGAGTGTGCGCCTGGCCGCGCCGGTCGAAGCGCGGCTGACCGTGGTGTTTTCCGACGTGTACCAGCTCGATCCGGAGCAGCGCGTGCTGCAGCGCTTTGCCGAAGCATTCCCGGAGATCGAACTGGAATGGCTGGATGCCGAAGGCGATGACGTGCTGGAGCTGGTCGGCAGCGGCCGCGCCGCGCTGGGCCTGCTGCCGCAACAGGAAAGCTATCCGGATGGCCTGATGGCCCGGCCGTTGGCCCATCACAGCGAACTGTCGGTATACGTGGCGCGCGAGCACCCACTGGCCAGCGCCGGCCGCCGCAGCGCCGCACAGCTGGCGCGGCACCGGCAGGTGCGATTGAGTGCGGAGGTCGATCAGTCCCACATCGTCACCGGCCTGGCCTGGACCGCCACCGACTATCTGATGGTGATGGAGATGGCCGAGGACGGCATCGGCTGGGCCGAGCTGCCGCGGGCACTGGTGCAGCGTTACGACCGCGGGCGACTGGTGGAACTGACGCTGCCCGGCTGGCCGCGGCGCATCCACAGCGACCTGCTCTGGCGCCGCGACGCGCCGCCGGGACCGGCCGCACTGTGGTGGGCCGACGCGTTGGGATGACACAAAAAAAGGGGACGGAGGGGATCAAGTCGTTTGTGGCACAAACGACTTGATCCCCTCCGTCCCCTTTTTCAGTTGCCGGCCAGCGGCCGGCACTACCGGTCAACGATGGGCGAGCGCGTAATCCAGCGCCGCGCACACCGCGGCCACCTGCGCGTCGTTGCACTGCTGCGGGGTCGCCCGGGGGCTGTCCGGGTAGACCTCGGTGGTGGTAGTGAACTTCGCACCGGTGATGCCCGCGCACAGTCCGAGCTTCACCAGCGGATACTCGATCACGCCGTGGGCCACCACCGGCGAGCCGATGATCTCGCCCTTGTCGTCGGCCGGGGCGATGTGGGTCACCTTTTCCACCGCAGCGATGACCGCCTGCTGGAAGGCCGGCTGCGGGTTCTCGCTGTCATCCACCAGGTAGAAGCCATCGGGGATCAGGCCCGGCTCAAACGGCTTGCCGTCACGTGCGGCCAGCGCTGGGCGGAACTCGCTCTCGTCGCTGTCGGTGGTCTCGTGCAGGTCGATGTGCAGCACGAACTGGCCCTTGTACGGCGCGATCAGCTCGATCACCGCCGTTGATTCACGCGCCGGGCCATCGGCGCGGAAGTTGCGGTTCGGGTCGATCGCATCGAAGTTCCAGCGGTTGATGCGCTCGAAACCCCACGGGTTCACGCATGGCGCCACCAGCAGGTTGGCCTTGCCGGCGTAGTCGGCGGCGTGCTTCTCAAGGAATTCCAGCGCGCCCATCACGCCGCTGGTTTCGTAGCCGTGCACGCCACCGGTAACCAGCGCGGCGGGCAGCGCCGGGTTCCAGTCGCGGCTGCGCAGGGCGAACAGGGTGTAGGTCTCGCCAGCGTAGTCGAGCTGGCCATAGGCCACCTTGTCGAAGCGCGAGCCCAGCGACTCGATCCGCGGCAGCACCTCCTCGTCATAGCGACGCAGGCGCTGCTGGCGGCCACGCCACAGCTCCCGTTCCGCCGCTCCCCACGGCTGGCCAGGGGTTCCGACGGGGTAGAAGGCGGCTTGGGACATGGCGGATCTCGGCGAGTCAGGAAGCAATCGCCCACTCTATCACCGGGGGCACAGGCATGAACCGGGGGCGCATTCCAATAGCGAATGGAATCAGCAATAATTCTCATTTACGACCTTCCACAACCCGCACCGATGCCCATCCACGCCCTGCAACCGGCCCGCCTGCCCCTGGCCGCTGCCCTCACCCTGTGCCTGCTTCCGGCCACCCGCGCCTTTGCCCAGGACAGCGCCACTACGCTGGACAGCATCCAGGTCTCGGGCAGCTGGCTCGGCACCGGCCTGCATGACAGCGTCAAGCGCTTTGCCGGCGCACGCACGGTGGTCGACCGCCAGCGCATCGAGGCAAGCGGCGCGGCCAGCATCGGCGATGCCATGCGCCGCATCCCCGGCGTACAGGTCACCGAAAACTCCGGCACCGCCGGCAGTTCCGTGTCGCTGAACATCGGCGTTCGTGGCCTGACCGGGCGCTACTCGCCGCGTTCGACGGTACTGCTGGACGGCGTGCCGCTGGCGGTAGCGCCGTATGGGCAGCCGCAGCTGTCGTTCGCGCCGACCAGCCTGTCCAACATCGAATCGATCGACGTGGTGCGCGGCGGCGGTGCAGTGCGCTACGGCCCGCAGAACGTGGGCGGCATCATCAACTTCAGCACTCGTGCCATTCCCACCAGCGCCGGCCTGCACGGCGAAGCCGGCGTGCGCTACACCGCCTACGACCATGGCGGTGGCGACAGCACCCAGTACAACGCCTTCCTCGGCGGCACCGGCAACAATGGCCTGGGCGCAGCCCTGCTGTACTCCGGCCAGGACGGGCGTGGCTGGCGCCAGGGCAGCGATGACCGCTTCAACGACCTGGCGCTGAAGTTCGCCTACGCCATCGACGAGCAGCAGGAGCTGCGCGCCAAGCTGTCGTACTACGACGTACGCTCACTGACCCCGGGCGGCCTGACCCGTGCGCAGTACGAGGCCGACCCGTTCCAGAACACCCGCCCCACCGACTTCTGGAAGGGTCACCGCACCGGCATCGACCTGGGCTACACCAACACGCTCTCGGCCAACAGCGAGTTCGAGGTGCTGGCCTATTACAACGAGAGCACCCGTGCCAGCTCGCTGATCAATGCCGCCAATACCCAGTTGACCGTGCAGCCACGCGACTACCGCGTGCTCGGCGTCGAGCCGCGCTACACCCAGCGCTTGCACTGGGGCAGCACGGTGCATGACATCACCGCCGGCTACCGCTTCCTGCGCGAGCGCGGCAACGACCGCAGCTACACCGTCACCCGCCGCACCGGCGTGGCCAGCGCCACCAACCGCTTCGACAACGCCACCGATGCGCACTCCTTCTACATCGACGACCGCATTGCGATCGGGCAGTGGCGGATCACCCCTGGCGTGCGCATGGAGTGGATCGACATGGACCGCCGCCAGGCCGGTGGTGCGGCGACGTTCAGCAGCCGCAACAACAAGGCCCTGCCTTCGCTCAACATCGCCTACCTGCTGACCCCGCAGCTGACCGTGTTCGGCAACTACACCACCTCGTTCGGGCCGGTGCAGAACATCCAGCTCAATTCGCAGACCGCCAGCAATCCGCTGAACCCGGAGGTGGCAAAGACCGCCGAACTGGGCGCGCGCTGGCAGGACGGTGCACTGCGCGCGGAAATGACAGTGTTCAAGATGCGCTTCGACAACCAGATCCTGCAGGTGCCGGGGATCACCCCGCCGACCTTCCAGAACATCGGCGCCACCGACCACAAGGGCGTGGAGAGCGCGGTGGAGTACCACTTCGCCGAGGACAGTGCGCTGGCCGGGTTGGAGCTGTACGCCAACTACACCTGGACCAAGGCGATCCAGCAGTCCGGTGACAACCGTGGCCTGGACGTGCCGTTCTACTCGCGCGACACCGACAGCGTCGGCGCCCGCTACGCGCTGGCCGGCTGGACCTTCAATGTCTCCAGCACCCACCAGAGCGGCCAGTTCTCCGACGCCGCCAACACCTGGGCCGAGAGCGCTGACGCGCGCGTGGGCCGCGTGCCGGGCGTGCGCCTGTGGAACGTGCAGGTGGCCTGGCAGGTGCCGGGCCTGGGTGACAGCGAGATCGCGCTGGGCGTGAACAACCTGGCCGACACGCGCTGGTACACCCGCAACGTCGATGGCAACGCCGGCCGCATGGTGGCCGCACCGCGCACCTTCTACGTGCAGGGCCGCTACCGCTTCTGAAGCGGTAACCGCCCGATGCAGTGACGGTGGCGATCACGGTGGCGGCGTATCATGCCGCCACCATGTCACTGCCTGTTTCGCCATCGCGCCTGCATTCGGCCTTCCAGGGCCTGCGCCTGCGGCTGCGCGGCAGCGACCTGTGGTTCATCGCGCTTGCCCTGCTGGTCGGCCTGCTTGCCGGCTACCTGACCCTGCTGCAGTCCGGCATCGCACGCTGGCTGCAGGGCACGCTGTACGGGCTGGATGAAGGGATGCGCCTGAGCTCCCTGCCCTCGATGACCTGGACCGCGCTGCTGGTGCTGCCGCTGGGTGGCCTGCTGGTGGGCCTGGTCAGTTTGGCGGCAACGCGACTCAAGCGGCCCCTGCTCGATGCGGTGGAAGCCAATGCCCTGCACGGCGGCCGCATGTCGATGCGCGACAACCTGATCGTGCTGACCCAGACCCTGCTGTCCAATGGTTGCGGCGCCTCGGTCGGGCTGGAAGCTTCGTATACGCAGATGGGGGCCGGCACTGGCTCGCAGCTGGGCCGGGTGATGCGCCTGCGCCGCAACGACGTGCGCATCCTGGTCGGCGCCGGCGCTGCCGGTGCCATCGCCGCCGCCTTCGGTGCGCCGCTGGCGGGCGCGTTCTATGCGTTCGAGATCGTCATCGGCGCCTACACCCCCGCTGCGCTGGCACCGGTGGCGGTCGCCGCGCTGGCCGGCGCCTTCGTGGCCGACCAGGCCGGCATCGAGGCCTACCTGCTGCCTGCCGCTTCGACCATCGACGTGCGCGCCGCCGACTACGCCATCTACGGCCTGCTCGGCTGCTGCTGCGCGATGGTCGGTATTGTCATCATGCGGCTGATCGCTTCGATCGAGGGCACGGTCAAGCGCAGCCCGCTGCCTGCCTGGGGTCGGCCGGTGGTGGGCGGCCTGCTGCTGATTCCGCTGGCCCTGGCCAGCCCGCAGGTGCTGTCGTCCGGCCATGGCGCCCTGCACCTGGACCTGACCACGCATCTGCCGCTGATCTGGATCGGCGGCCTGCTGACCCTGAAGTGCCTGGCCTCGGGCATCTCGCTGGGGTTCGGCTTCCGCGGCGGCCTGTTCTTCGCCTCGCTGTTCATGGGTACCCTGGTCGGCGCGCTGTTCGCTGGCCTGCTGGCCATGGCCACCGGCGTGCCGGTAATCGACGCCACCTCCGCCGCGCTGGCCGGCATGGCCGCGCTGGCCGCCGCCGTGGTTGGCGCCCCGATGACCATGGCCATGCTGGTGCTGGAAGGCACCCACGACTTCCTGCTGACCAGCGTGGTGATGAGTGCGGTGCTGGTCTCCAGCACGCTGGTACGGCAGTGGTTCGGCTACTCGTTCTCGACCTGGCGCATGCACCTGCGCGGGGAGACCATCAAGAGTGCCCGCGACGTGGGCTGGGTACAGAACCTCAACGCCGGCCGACTGATGCGCAAGGGCGTGGCCACCGCCCCGGGTGATATCGATGCCGCCGCGTTCCGCCAGCGCTTCCCACTGGGCTCGGGCAGCCGGGTGATCCTGATCGACAGCGAGGGTCACTACGCCGGCATCGTGCAGATCCCGCGCGTCTACGGCGACGGCGTGAAGCCGGAGACCGTGATCGGCGAGCTGGCCGAGAACCGGGACGTATCGCTGTCGCCGTCTGCGGACGTGGTCAGCGTGATGCAGCGCTTCGACCAGACCCAGGCCGATGAACTGGCCGTGGTCGGCGCCGACGGCCAGGTGCTGGGCGTGGTGTCCGAAGCCTTCGTACGCAAGCGCTATGCCGAGGAACTGGACAAGCGCCAGCGCGAACTGATGGGCGAGCGCGTCGACGACACCGACTGACCCGGCAAAAAAGGGGACGGAGGGGATTAAGTCGTTTCTGGCACGCTGACTAACCACGCGTGGCGTGGACCGCTGGAAATCCACGCATGGCGTGGATCTACTGTCACTTCGACCGGGTAGACTCCGGCCATGCGCTTCATTGAGACCTTCCAGGCCGGTCCTTTCGCCGACACCGTGGTCAGCCTGCTGGCCGCCTTCGTGCTGGGTACGTTGATCGGTGCCGAGCGCCAGTACCGGCAACGCACCGCCGGCCTGCGCACCAACGTGCTGGTGGCAGTCGGCGCCGCCGCCTTCGTCGACCTGGGCATGCGCATCGCCGGCAGCGCCGAGGCGGTGCGGGTGATCTCCTACGTGGTCTCCGGCGTCGGCTTCCTTGGCGCCGGCGTGATCATGAAGGAAGGCATGAACGTGCGTGGCCTGAACACCGCCGCCACCCTGTGGTGCTCTGCAGCGGTCGGCAGCTGCACCGGCGCGGACATGCTGGCCGAGGGCGTGCTGCTGACCGTGCTGATCATCGCCGGCAACACCCTGCTGCGGCCGTTGGTGAATGCCATCAACCGCATTCCGATCGACGAGGCAGCGACCGAAGCCACCTACGAGGTGCGCCTGAGCGTGGATGCCGATGCCGTGCCGCGGGTGCGCGAGCGCCTGTTCGATGCGCTGGAAGCGGCGCAGTATCCGGTGGGCGATGTGCAGGTGGTCGAGCACGCCGACGCGCCTACCGATGTGATCGCGGTACTGGTCAGTACGGCGGTGAGTGCCGATGAACTGGACGTGGTGCTGGCACGGATGGAGCAGGTGCCGGGCGTGCTGCATGCCACCTGGGAAGTCAGCACCCGCGATTGATGATCCACGCGGGGCGTGGAGGCTCTTCTCTCATGCCCTCATCCGCTGCTCCGCGCGCAACAGTTTCCGGAACGAACTGCACGACCGGGCATCCTCCGCCAGCGGGCATGCCGCCGCGCGTTGCAGCTGACGGCGCACCCGCTGCAACCGGGTGATCTGCCGCTGCAGCACGTCGGCCTGCGCCAGCAGTGCCTCGCGGTCCAGTGAGATGCGTCCATGCTGCGACGGCAGTGATGCACCAATCTGCTGCAGCGAAAGGCCGGCCACCTGGCCAAGGCCGATCAAGGCCAGCCGTTCCAGCACCTGCTCGTCGTACTGCCGGCGCAGGCCGCGGCGCCCCAGCGCATGCAACAACCCCAGCTGTTCGTAGTAGCGCAGGGTCGAGGCCGGCACGCCACTGCGCTTGACCACCTCGCCGATATCCAGTTCACGCACAGGCTTGACCTCAAGTGACCTTCAAGCACCAAGCTATGGGCAACTACCCCGCGAGGCAAGGCCATGGCCAGCACATCTTCCATTGATCAGAACGCCCTGTGGAACGGCCCTGGCGGCCAGGCGTGGGTTGCGCAACAGGCTGTTCTTGACGGCCTGTTCCAGCCGATGGCTGACCTGCTGGTCACCGAACTTCCTGAGACCGTTACCGAACTGCTCGACATCGGCTGCGGCACCGGCGCCAGCCTGCTGGCCGCGGCCGCAGCGCTCCCCGGGGCACATTGCACCGGCCTGGACATCTCCGCGCCGATGCTGGCGCTGGCCCGCCAGCGCGCCGAGGCTGCGGGACTGGTCGCGGACTTCATCGTGGCAGACGCGCAGCGCCATCCGCTGCTGCCCGCGCGCTTCGACTGGATCCAGTCGCGGCTGGGCGTCATGTTCTTCGAGGACAGCCAGGCCGCGTTCGCCAACCTGCATCGTGCCACGACACCCAGCGCCGGGCTGCGCTTCATCGCCTGGCGCAGTGCCGACGAAAATCCATTCATGACCACGGCCGAGCGCGCGATCGGCGATGCACTGGATCTCCCACCCCGCGTACCCGGCGCACCGGGACAGTTCGCTTTTGCCGATGGCGAGCGCGTGCAGCGCCTGTTGCAGGCCGCCGGCTGGAATGACGTGGAAGTGGTTGCGGTGGACCTGCCCTGTTCGCTCGCCCGCGAAGACCTGCCGACCTATGTCGGCCACCTGGGACCGTTGGGACTGGCCCTGCGATCGATGCCGGAAGCCCGCGCCACAATGCTTCGCGAAAAAGCATTGGCCGCATTCGCGCCGTTCATCGAAGGTGACCGCGTTCGTGTGGATGCCGCCTGTTGGTTGATCCGCGCCCGCGCTTGAGAAAAGGGGACGGAGGGGATCAAGTCGCATATGCCCCGGTTGTGCCGGAAACGACTTAATCCCCTCCGTCCCTTTTTTGCTAGAGGGCCTCGCCGGCGTCGGCCAGGCGCGATTCGATCAGGGCGTACCACTGCTGCAGCACGTCGATCAGCATGTCCAGCTCGGCGTCGGCGCGCTGTGCGCGACCGCTGCGCAGGCAGGCCTGGGCTTCCTGCAACTGGGCCAGGAATCCGGCCACGGTGTCGGCCTGCAGGATCAGGCCCGGCAGGCGCCGCCCGGGGATGCGCACCACGGCATGATTGCCGAGCTGGCCGTACACGCTGAGCGTAGCTTCCGTCTTCATGGAGAGTGGCAGGAATTGGGCATTCATCGCGTGCACCGTTTGAAAACCTGAGCCGCAGGCAGGCGTGGACGACGGGGGAGACGTTGCCACGCCTGCCGGCGGTCAGGGGGGACTCGGAATGCCGGGGCACCGCCCCGGCGCAGGAAGGTCAATGTGGCTGTGCCATCCCGGCGATCTGCACGCGCCGGTTCGGTGCCAGGCAGGCAATCAGCTCGCGCCGGTTGCGCTGCTCGCACTGCACGATCGGCTCGGCCGCGCCGCGTCCCTCGGCACTGATGCTGGCTGCAGGCACGCCCCCCTGCACCAGCGCGTTGCGCACGGCGTCGGCGCGGCGCTGCGACAGCGCCTGGTTGTAGCTGGCGCTGCCAATGCGGTCGGTGTAGCCGGTTACCTTGATCGACTGCACCTGCGCGGCCTCGCGTACCTGCGCCAGGATGCCCTGCACCGCCTGCTGGCCTTCGGCGCTGAGTACCGCGCTGTCGAATCCGAACAGCGCGTCGGCCGACAGCCGCAGGGGCTGCTCCGGCAGCGGTGCCGGTGCCAGCGGCGCCGGTGGCCGCGGTGGTTCGAGCACGGCCGCGCACGACTCCGGCTTCCAATACCCGCCCTGCGCGACGCCCTTGCTGTCGAAGCGCACCTGGAACTGGCAGGTGAAGTATTCCGCGCCCTGCGCGGTGCGGAAATTGAACAGGTAGTTCCACTCGCGCACGCCCCACATGCCTTCATTGAAGTGCGGCGTGCCCAGCAGCGTGTACAGCTGCCGCTTGCTCATGCCCGGCGCGAAGCGGCGCAGGTCGGCGACGTCGGGATAGATGCCTTCCTTCAGCGAGGCCTTGGAGGCCTCCGGGAAGTGCACGGCGGTGGCGTCGGCAGGACCGTCGGCGGCCGGCGCATGGCTGCGGCAGGCGGCCAGCAGGCCCATCCCCAGGATCAGGCCCAGCGTGGCGGCACATTGGCCGGCGCGGGCGATGCGATGCTGTTTCATGTCGTTCCCCCTGTAGACGTTTCCGCGATGCCGGGCCGCGGGTGCGGCCCGGCGGCGGGGATTATTACCACTGGATGCCGGCACCGACGGCCACGCCGGCCTCGCCACGGCTGTTGGTCGAACCGCTGAACTTGTAGATCCAGCGGCCGCCTTCGGAGACACCGGAGATACCGACCGCCACGCCCGATTCGCCGTTGTAGCTGCCTGCGGCGATCGAGGCCATGCTGCGGCCCGCCTCGCTCGGCTGCGGCAGCGCTGCGGTGGCCATCGCCGACGCGATACCGGCCGAAGCACGATTGTCGGTCTTGCGCAGGTCGCGCTCGAAGCCGCCCATGCGCTCGTCGGTGTAGGCCTTGGACCAGTCCAGGGTCTGCGCCATGCCCGACTTCAGCTGGTCGACGTTGACGGCATCGGTGCCAGCAGTACCGGCGGCGACGTTGCGCACCGTGGTCGGGCCGCTGCTGGTGCTGCCCAGGGTGACACTGTTGTAGTTGGTCGCGCCGTTCACCGTGGTGTCGTAGCGGATCGTGCCCTGCTGCGAGGCCTGCAGCTGGCGCACGTTGACCGCATCGGTGGCCTGCGAGCCGTCTGCCACGTTGACCACCTGGCGTTCGGCACCGGCGGCACCGACAGAGACCGTGTTGGCCCGGTTCGCCACCGAACCCGCACCCAATGCCACCGAGTTGTCGGCCTGCGCCTGCGAACCATTGCCCAGCGCGGTCGAGTTGGCACCGGCGGCAGTGGAGCCTGCACCACCGGCGGCCGAGTTGGCGCCGCTGGCGGACGGATCGGCCAGGTTGTTGGTGTTGTTGGCGCGGAAGCTGCCCGCCACGTTGGTGATGTTCTGGATCTTCTGGTCGGTGTACTTCTTCGACTCGTCGATGGCGTAGTTCACGCCGTTCTTCAGTTGGCCGACATTGGTCGCGTCGTAGGTGTCCGAGCCATCGGCTACGTGGGTGATCTTGCGTTCGCTGCCGGTGCTGCCGACCGAGACCTCACCGGCCGAGTTGCTGGCACCGGTCTGCCCGTAGGCGCCGGTGTAGCCGCTCTGTGCACCGACGCTGGCGACCGAACCGGCGCCCAGCGCCACGCTGTTGCCGGCACTGCTGCTGGCACCGTTGCCGACCGCCACGCTGTTGGCACCGGCTGCACTGGCCTGCGGACCGACCGCCACGGCTTCCGCACCGGCTGCAGTGGCTGCGGCCGCCGTTGAGTTGACCGCCAGGTATGCGCTGCCACCACCGCCATTGGTGATGCGCTGGTTGAGGACCTTCAGCGAGCCGTCGACAGCGGTGAAGGCAGCGGTGACGTTGTTGTAATCGCCGCTGGTGAAGGTGCCATCGGTGGCGATGCTGGAGATGCTGAACGTCGGCGCGGTCCACACGTTGGTGGTGCCGTTGTAGGCGGTGGTGCCACCGAAGTAGGTGGCGATGGTGCTGTTCGTGCTGAACAGCTGGTCGCCGGTGATGGCATCACTGCTGCCGGCCAGGATGCTGCCGGCGGCGACGTTGGTGATCTTCACCGCGCCGGTGCCGGTACCCGTCAGCGTCACGCTGTTGAGCACGTTGCCACTGCCATCGACGTCGTACTTCACGGCCAGCTTGTCGATCTCGCCGGTCTGGTCCGCGACGTTGGCCAGCGAGTTGCTGACCGCATCGAAGGCGGTACCGACGTCGTTGTAGTTGCCCTTGGTGATCGTGCCGTTGGCGGCGACGTTGTTGATCGAGTAGGTCGGTGCGGTCAGCACACCGCTGGCGTTGACAGCTGCACCACCACCGAGGTGGGTGGCCACGGCCTGGTTGGCGGCGAACAGCTGGGCACCGTTGATGGCCTCGCTGCTGGTGGCACTGACCTGGCCCGGGCCGAGGTTGCGCAGCGTGGTGGCGGTGCCGGTCTGGCCCAACGTGGCGCTGGCGTAGTTGACGCTGCCGTCGCCGTTGAGGTCATAGCGCAGCGCGCCCTGCTCCGAGGCCTGCAGCTGGCCCACGTTGACCGCATCGGTCGCCGCCGTGCCTGCGGCCATGTTGGTGACCTGGCGCTCGGCACCGGCAGCGCCGATCGACACCGAGTTGGCACGATCGGCCAGGCTGCCGGCACCCACCGCGATGCTGTTGGCGGCAGTGGCGCGGGCATTGGTACCCACCGCGATCGAATCGGCGCCGCTGGCCACCGCCTCAGTGCCGGTCGAGTTCACCCGCAGGTACTTGGTGCCACCGTTGCGGATGTCGGTGATCTGCGTGTTGAGGTTGACCAGCGAGCCATCGACTGCGGCGAAGGCATCGGTGGCATTCTCATACAGGCCCTTGGCGATGGCACCGCCAGTGGAGATCGTGCTGATCTCGAACAACGGTGCAGTAAAGACGCCGCTGGCCGGATCGAAAGCCGCACGACCACCGAAGAAACTGGCGATGGCACTGTTGGTCGCCGCCAGCTGGCCACCGTTGACCGCCTCCAGGCTGCCGGCGGTGACCGCGCCAGCGGCAAGATTGCCGATGGTGGTGGTGCCGGTGCCTGCGCCGAGCGTGACCCGGCGATAGTTCGGGTTGCCCGAGCCATCCAGGTCATAGGTGACCGCTGCGGAGGCCACATCGTCGATCAGACTGATGGCGCCCTTCAGCTGGGCCACGTTGACAGCATCGGTATTGGCGCTGCCCGCGGCAAGATTGGTGATCTGGCGCTCGCCACCACCGGCCGTGCCCACCGACACTTCGCCGGCCGAAACCTGCGGTGCGGTGAGGCCGTAGGCGCTGTAGCTGGCCTGAGCGCCGCGCAGTGCAGCGGAGCGGTAACCCAGCGCGACCGAGTTGGCCTGGTTCGAAGTGGCTTCGGCACCCAGCAGGGTCTGTCCGTTGGCGGTGCCCACGGCACTGTCACCGACGACAACCGAGTGGCCCATGCGGGCGGCATAGTCGGCCGTCGGCACGCCGGTCGGATTGCTGGGATCGTTCACGCCATCGCCGGGGAAGGCGACATTGGCATCGACCTTCGGCAGTTCATGGCGTGCATTGGCACCGATCACCACTTCCTTCGAACCGTTGGCGAAGGCGCCGTCGCCCATCAGCACCTGGTAGTCCTGCGCGGCGTTGACCGCCCAGCAGGAAATGTCGGCCAGGGCGATGTCCAGGCACTTGGCCGCCCACGCCGGCGAATCCTTCGGCAGCAGCAGGCCGAGCAGGCCACCCGGGTTGCCGTTGTTGATGTTGTAGATGTAACTGTCGGAGGTGACGCCACCGATCAGCGTCAGGTGCGAGCTGCCGCCGGTGACCGCACCGCCCAGGCCATTGAGCGTGCTGCCGACCGGCGACAGGTTCACCACCGGCAGGCCCAGCACGTTGACCGTCGAATAGGTCTGCATCACGTTGGCGTTGCTGAGCTTGAGATTGCCGTTGCTCAGGTAGCCGTTGCCGCCGAACAGGCTGGTGGTGGTCGGCCCGATCAACTGGCCGACGTTGCCGACCAGACCGCCGGTGCCGATGATCAGGCCCGCATTCGGATCCGCCGGAGCCGGCGCCTTCGGGCTGGTCGGTGGAATCGCCGAGGGTTGGGTCAGGCCGAGGCTGCCCAGCGTGCCTCCCACCAGGCCCCCCACGGCGCTGCCCAGGTTGCCGACGGTGCCATTGAGATTGCCGTTGAGCAGGTTGCCCACCGCGCTTCCGACATTGCCCAGCGTGCTGCCCAGCACGCCGCCCAGGTCGCCGGTGGGGCTGCCGGTAGTGCCGTTGAGAATGCCGCCCACGGCGCCGCCAACCGTGCCGACCGTGTTGTTGAGCGTGCCGCCCACTGCACTTCCAACGGTACCGACAGTGCCGTTCAGAACACCGCCAACTGCGCCACCGACTGCGCCCACCGTGTTGTTGAGCGTGCCGCCCACTGCGCTGCCGACCTGGCCGACAGTGCCGTTCAGCGCGCCGCCCACTGCACTTCCAACGGTACCGACAGTGCCGTTCAGAGCACCGCCAACTGCGCCACCGACTGCGCTTACCGTGTTGTTGAGCGTGCCGCCCACTGCGCTGCCGACCTGGCCGACGGTGCCGTTCAGTGCGCCGCCCACTGCACTTCCAACGGTACCGACAGTACCGTTCAGCGCGCCACCGACTGCGCCGCCAACCGTGCTGACTGTG
>NZ_JAVFVN010000080.1:0-393 GCF_030910085.1 Stenotrophomonas maltophilia group sp. RNC7
AACCACCTTGTATTTGTCGGCACGGCTGGAAATCTCTTATGTCACCGACAAGGGCGTCATATGTAAAGCCTGCGCCGCCAGAGCGCTCCGCAGAGCAGCCGACCAAGCCGAAAGGGCGTGCGTAACAGCCGACCAGAACAAAGGGGATAAGTGATGGACATCTTTTCCGAAATCTTGGCCAAGCTGCCACCGGGCTGCTACCCGCACGCGATTTCAAAGTTTGTGGATGGCACGGTCCGCACGACGCGAGATAACTGTGTCGTCGTCCCGATCAAGATCGGCATCGAGGCGCTGGGATCGCCTTTCAATGATCTTCGGGCAGTCCTGGAGCCCGAGGGCATTGCCCTGATACCAATCCTCGTTTTTGTCGACCCGAAGGCTTACGAGGATGCC
>NZ_JAVFVN010000112.1:0-432 GCF_030910085.1 Stenotrophomonas maltophilia group sp. RNC7
CATTTCTGACCATCAGTAACTCGGGGATTGTCCCTACGGCCGAGGTCCGCAACCCCTGCGAAGCAGTCGTTGAAGGGAGCACATCCGAACTTCTGCTTTGGGTCGGATAGCGACCCTCCGTAGATACCGTCTTGGCCGTCAAGTAGAAAAAGCGTAGTCAGGTCTGTAAGGCTGCCGCGTCTTGAGCACACCGAAGCACAGATGTACCACCTTGCGCATGCAAGCACCCAGCGCCGACATCTTGGTCTTGCCCGCCGCCAGCAGCCGTTGATATAACGCCCGCACATGGGGGTTGTGTTTGGAAGCAACAACGCCGGCCATATACACCTTGGCCCGTACATCAGCGGGACCTGCCTTGGACATGCGGCTGCGCCCGCGTAGCGACGTGCCCGACTGTCTCCGCACCGGCACCAGGCCTAGATATGCCGCCAG
>NZ_JAVFVN010000114.1:0-399 GCF_030910085.1 Stenotrophomonas maltophilia group sp. RNC7
TAACGAGATACTTCTTCCCAAGGAACAGGCTGTACTCCGACGATGGAAGCTTCATGCTTTTCGTAAATATCTATCATTTGTTTCAGGCAAGGTGTATCCGCTTCAACAATATCATCTCCGAGCAGCACGGCAAAAGGCTCATCACCAATAAACTTTCGAGCACACCAGATAGCGTGGCCTAATCCGCGGGGCTCCTTTTGTCTTATGTAATGGATGTCGGCTAACTCGGATGACTTCTGTACTTCATTTAACAATGTCAGCTTATCACTTTCCCGCAATTTGTATTCTAGCTCAAAAACACTATCGAAATGATCCTCAATAGCCCTCTTACCTTTGCCAGTTACTATAATGATATCTTCAATGCCAGAGGCAACAGCTTCTTCGACTATATATTGGATT
>NZ_JAVFVN010000137.1:0-316 GCF_030910085.1 Stenotrophomonas maltophilia group sp. RNC7
GAAGAGCAGAAGCAGAAGCAAGAGCGGCCCCCCGGCCGCTTTTTGGTGTTGCGCTTGATCTTCTCGTTCTTCTCCCGGGGGGGGCCGCACACCGCACCAGTCAGGGGGGGGGGGGGGGGGGCGGGGGGGGGGCGGGTCAAGGGCGGGCCTTTTCGGCGGGGGGGCCCCACCCGGGCCCCCACCGCCCCGCCACGCCCCACCCCCCACCCCCCTCACCGGTTCCGTGGGCGCCCACCCCACGTATAACAAACAGAACAACAACACAAACAGCAAAAAGCGGCCGGTGGGCCGCTCTTGCTTCTGCTTCTGCTCTTCT
>NZ_JAVFVN010000147.1:0-1365 GCF_030910085.1 Stenotrophomonas maltophilia group sp. RNC7
CTCTATTTACCAAACGCTAATTTATATAGCTGCAAATAAATCATAATATTGTTCATCTTTTAGTCCTAATTCTTTATTTAATTTCCCTTTTCTCTCTAAAGATAATTCCAAAAATTCATCGTCTAACCCTTCAGCATAAATTTGACAAATTGCGTCCTGATCCCCAAAAATAAATTCTCGAATCTCTCCATTTTTCCCATATAAAATCCACTTAGACTCATTTAGAAACTTGTAAGCAAATTCGCGAACTCCTAAAAGATCTATTAATTCGTCTTGTACATCTAAAATACAGTCTAATATTGAAATACTTTTGGCAACATGCCGTCTGTCTTGAATATGGATTGTAAATCTATTAGCCGCGTACCTTGTCTTTACAAAAACATATGCAAATTGTTTTTGTTCTGCATTCACTGTTAAACGTAAGCCTACTACCTTATTATTTTTCGCCAGCTTTTCTTCTAACTTACTAATATTTTTTTTACACATAATTTTACCTCCCTCTAAAATTATTATTGTTATTATTCACTTTTTTAAAGGAAAAACCTCCTAAAAATGTTAATTTTTTAATATTTTTCTCTTCTATTTCCGTCATTATACTATGATTTATTCTTAGCTGCTTTTATAAAACAAACCTTAAAAGCTTCCAATTTTCCATAAGGTAAATATCTAAAAACATTCCCTGTTTTTCCATTCTTAACAACTTTCAAATCATATTTTGTATTATTTCCTTTTCTCTTGCTCATTTTGTCCTCTCTACATTCTAAAAAAATAAGATTATATAACTCTTTATTCATCGACATATACCTCCATAAATAAAATTAGAGAGCCAGTAAGCTCTCCAATTTATATTTCTTATACTCCTCTACTTTTAGCTGATGCTGTATCTATCCCACATTCTTCCAAAAACTCATATACTTCTCCTCTATATTTAGGTGAAACCTTAAAAATTTCTTCTCCCCTTAATTCAAATAAAGTTGTATTATCAGCTGCTGTTGTTACCAAATATATTTGTTTATGTTGTTGCAAAAATCCCTCAAAATATTTGACTGGGACCTCTACTGGTACGATTGCTATTGTCCCTTCTGAATCTACAAAATAAACATATAATTGTGTATTTTGATTAAATAGCCTATCGTACATTTTACATTCTTCAATTTTTATTTTTCTCTCTCTGTTTAAAATATTTACCTTCTCTTTACACATTGTTCCAATCACCTCCTCCTTAGGGCAAATAAAAAAAGAACCCTTCGGAATTTTTCATCAGAAAAATTAAACCCGAAAGGTTCTTTTGTTATTAGCTCAAAATAAAAATAAAAAGTAGTTGCCCGTTTATACAATTATAAAACAAAACAGAATATTTGTTCA
>NZ_JAVFVN010000184.1:0-524 GCF_030910085.1 Stenotrophomonas maltophilia group sp. RNC7
AGAAGAGACTCAATCATGTCCCGTCCTCTGCCGCCAGCGTTGGCGTGCCTTTGCAGCCCGCTAGCGGGCTTTGGCGGGTGACGCAAAACGACGCAGCTACGACGCATCCTTGGAAAAACGTCGATCTCGCATGACCTACGGCCTTCTGCTATGTTCGAGGGGTTATGTAACTGCCTATGGGGGAAGATCCGGGATGGAACAGCTGTACAAAATTCTGGAGCTGGCGGGGAAGGCGGGTAACCGGATGCTCTTGGCAATACTGGTTGCGGCCTATGCTGCGGCGAACCTGGTGCCGGCGAATGCCTGGAGCGACGTGCCGGTGCAATACGGCGCGGTGGTGGTGATGGTTTTTGCTCTCAGCATGCTGTTGTTCAATGCCGTAAAGGCGGCATGGGACAAATGGCGGGCCCGTTGCCTGGCCCACGATCAAAGGGTGGAGAAGTTGAAAGACATGACGCGGTCTGAGCGCGCGTTCATGGCCGCCCTTACTAATCCCGAGTGGGGAACAGGCGAGATTCATTGGG
>NZ_JAVFVN010000200.1:0-1365 GCF_030910085.1 Stenotrophomonas maltophilia group sp. RNC7
TAGTAAAATCAATGTCTTGTATGTCCTCTTGATTTAAAAGTGATTGTAGGATTTCTAATTCTCCGGTTGTATGTTTAATAGGACGTAGTTTGTTTGAATACTTTTTTATTTTTTTTAGAAATAATTCACTATTAAAGTTAAAGTGTTGCATTAAATCCCTCCCTAAAAAATTAAAAGAGAAGGGTAGCAAATGCACTCTTCTCTCAATTTATTAACCTAATCTTACTGGTAGCATAAGTTTAAATTCCTCTTCGCGATTACCATTAAGAACTATAGGTTTTATATCTCCAATATAGCCTAATGTTACTTCTTCTCCTGATAGACTTTTCAAGTGATTAAGTAAATAATTCACATTGAAGCCTACTTTAATATCTTCTTTATCACCATTTAAAGTAGTTGGTGTTTTAATTACTACTTCGCCTTGATTTTTATTGTTATTGGATAAAATTAATTCACTATTTTCATACATAATTGATGCTGCAGCTTTAGGTTCAGCAGTGCTACAAATAATATCTACCTGTTCTAATCCTTTAATTAGTTCAGCTTTATCAGTAGTGAAAGAGCTGACAATGGATTGTGGAAACTCTAAAAATGGTTCAAAATTAGGAAAGTTACCTTCAATCAATTGAGTTTTTATATATTGCGTAGATGAAAATAAAGTAACTGCATTCTCTTCAAATCCTAATGTTAGGGTATCATTGGTAAAATTTTTTATTGCATCATGTATCCATTTAGCTGGAACTATAGCAGCTTGCAATAATTTTTCTTCTTCATTAGTTTCATTCTCTAATGCAATACGACACTGTGATAATAGGTGTCCATTGGTAGCAGAAAATGCAATCTTTTTGTTTGTTATTTTAATTTCTATTCCTCTTAGTGCTGGGCGGGCGTCATCAGTTGCAGCACAATAATAGGTTCCTTCTACTGCTTGGATTAGATCCGCCATTTCAATACTTACTTGGAATAAGAATTTTCCTTGTTCGAAATTTGGATATTCTTCACTTGAAAGTGTATTTAAGCTGAATTTAGAGTTTTTAGTTGAGACGTCTAATAATCCTTTTTTTTGTAATTTAAAGCATATTTCACCGTTAGGTAATTTACGTACTATGTCACTGATAGTTTTGGGTATTACAATAGCTCCTTCTTTTTCTACGCTTAGATTATCTTGTGAATCTATTTTCATCTGAATAGTAGACTCTTTATTACTTCCAACCAGGATAACTGTATTGTTTTTTGCCTCTACGTAGATTCCACCAAGAATGGGTATTGCGTTGCTTTTTGCAGTATATTTACTCACCTTTGTTAATGCATCCACTAAAATATTTTTGCTAATTGAAAATTCCATATTAATCTCTCCTTTTATTG